>DAISKM010000420.1:0-3834 GCA_036820945.1 Pseudolabrys sp. | reverse complement strand
CCGAACATCCAGTCCCACAGCGCCAGGGAGGAGCCGAAGTTCTTGTTGAAGTGCTTCGGATTGGACGAATGATGCACCTGATGGTGCGCCGGACTGACGAAGATGCGCCCGAGCACGCCGCGGAATGCGATCCACATGTGGGAATGCTGCAGGTGCACGTACGCATGAATGAAGAGAACCAGGATGATGTTGGTGTCGGAGAGCGCATATTGGTATGCGGTTTCCCCGAACATGTAATTGCCCAAGCCGTTGGCGACCGCCGCCGAGAAGGCGAGGATGTTGGTGAAGACCCAGGTGTAGACCGGGTGCACGCGGAAATTCGTGAGCGGCGTCAGCACTTCCGCGTTGTGATGCACCTTGTGGAATTCCCACAGCAGCGGCACCTTGTGACTGAGCCAGTGATTGAACCAGTAGCCCAGCTCATAGGCGAGAAACAGCATGACCGTGATGACGGAGCGGGTCACGTAAAGCGGCAGTGTCGATGGCGAAACCGGACCGAAGGCCGCAACCAGTCCCGCAATGACCCCGTTCGAGATGAACTGATAGGACAGCACCGCCCAGCCGAACATCACTCCGTATACGAACACGTTGAAAAACAAATAGCCGATATCGGCCTCGTTCGAGCGGCTGCGCAGGATGCGTTTGGGAAAGAGCGCGCGCAGGATTGTTCCTGCCCGTACGCGACGGCGCCGGCGCACGCGCTGCCAGACAAAGAACGCCGTGGCAATCAGCAGCGCACAGGCAAGCGAGGTCAGCGAAAAATGCGAACCCGGCGAGACCAAGAGCTTGCCAAGCTGACCGAAGACAAATGCGATTCCGGCCGAGAAATCCAACGCGAGGCTCCGTCACGACATGCCGGAATGTCGTACCGCGCGGTAAATATTGCGTTAGGTGTGTTCGGGAAAATCGCGCTTTCGGCGTCGAAAAAACGGGGGTCTTCGGCGATTACGGCCGCAAGTCGGCGTATTCCGGGTTCCGTTCGATGTAGCCTTTGGCGAACGGGCACTCTGCCTTGACCTTCAGGCCCTGGCTGCGGGCGATGTCGAGCACGCCTTTTGTCAACGATGATCCGATGCCGCGCCCTTCGAGCGCTTTTGGCACTTCCGTATGCAGGATCGTGAGCACATTGCCGGTGCGCCTATAATTTGAAAATGCGACATGACCGTCGGCTTCGAGCTCGAAGCGTTGACGCTCGGGGTTGTCGCGAACTTGATTGGCCATGTTGCGGTTCTCTGTCACGGTCTGCGCACAATCGTCGTCTAGCCGTAAGTTGGTTCAGCCGCAACTTTTGCAAGGTGTTCCATGGCCAATCTCACCCTCTATCACGCTTCGCCGTCCCGCTCGTCCGTTGTTCTCTGGATGCTGGAAGAACTCGGCGAGCCATACGACATCAAGCTTCTCAGGCTGAGCGCGGGCGAGAACCTGAAACCGGATTATCTCGCCATCAATCCCATGGGCAAGGTCCCTGCGCTCAAGCATGGCGACACGGTGATTACGGAATTGGCGGCGATCTGCACCTATCTCGCCGACGAATTTCCCGCAAAGAAACTGAACGTGCCGATCGGCACGCCGAGACGCGGCGTCTATCTGAAATGGCTTTTCTTCGGGCCGGGCTGCCTCGAACCGGCCGTGATCGATCGCGCCATGCCACGCAAGGAAGAGGCGCGGCGCACCACGCTCGGCTACGGCGATTTTGATACGACCATGAATGTCTTGGCGAAGGCGGTCGAGAAAGGCCCCTGGCTGATGGGCGATCAATTCACCGCGGCCGACGTCGTGATCGGCGCGAATATTCGCTGGGGCATGATCTTCAAGATGGTCCCCGAGCGGAAGGAATTCGTCGACTATGCCGCGCGGATTGCGGCCCGCCCGGCGGCGCAGCGCGCTGAAGCCAAGGACAAGGAACTGGGCGCACAGGCGGCGTAGGTCTTTGTCGTCATGTCCGGGACAAGTGCGGGCATGACGGGTGGTTTACATCCGTTCGTCCCCGCGAAAGCGGGGACCCAGGTCTCGTTGTCATGGCCGGGCATAGCCGTGCGAAGGACGGCGTGCTTTCGCATGCCTATGTCCCGGCCATCTACGTCTTTGACGGCGCAAAGTCAGTGAAGACGTGGATGCCCGGCATAAAGCCGGGCATGACGAAAGACGCTCCACCCGTTCGTCCCCGCGCACGCGGGGACCCAGCTTTGGTGAGATCGGGCACTTTATGCTGGATCCCCGCTTTTCGCGGGGATGAACGGGAAATGGACTGTGTGCCTGCCTACTGCTTCTTCGCCGTCGGCTTGGCGTTGCGCGGATCGTCGTTCGGATTGACATAGTTGATCGCGAACGGCCCCATGCCATGGATCTGGATCACCGCAGGACGCGTGGTCCAGCCATAATGCTGCATGTCCTTTTCCGCGGTGAAGAAGCCGCCCGCGCGCACGGCTTCGCCTTTCTTCGGGTCGAACTTCTCGCCCATCGCAATATGGAAGGTGCCGGACAGCACGGTGACATTCTCGGCGGTTGGATGCGTATGCGGAGCGATCTTGTAGCCGGCCGGAAGCCCGACGCGGACGACATAGGGTCCATCCTTGCCGGGGTCCCCGGTCAGCACCGCGATCTGTGCGCCCGGCGGCAGGGACGCCGGCGCGGCTCCCCATTTCAATGCGTCGGGCTGAACGGCCATCTTGTCCATCGCCGACGCGACGGCCGGCAGCGCAGCAAGCAACAGGGCCGCGACGACAGTTTTTTTCATGGTCGTGCTCCTCGTGTCTTAAATCGGACGCCCCCTATGGCCTCGCATGGTAGCGCCGCACTGCGGCCGGCGGCGATTAAAAGAAAATCAATTCGGTAGCAGGGGGACGGGGTGGGGAACCCGCACAACCGCCTCGCGTGCGCGTGGTTCCCGGCAACTATAGGGATATTATCCTATAGGAATATTGTCAACAGCGCGTTGGAGGGAGACAATGGCGCAAGGAGTCGGAAACGATGCGCCATCAGGTCAAGGACAAGCGAATGGGCTCAATGCTGCGCATTGAGGTCAATCAGACGTGCAATGTCGGATCTTCGGAGGGTGATCGATCCAGCGCGCAACCGAGCCTTCGGATTCTGAAGATGCTGTCCCACGTCGCCGCGATCGCCGGCGCGCTGGCGGCGATCGTGGAAATCCTGCACCGGTGGTGAACGTGTGGCGTCGCCCAACGCATGACGTCTTGGAGAGCAAAACGTCGCCCGTGTCACATTTGGCACAATCTGACGTCCATCGATTGGGTACACCAGACGCATCTCCAGAGCCGCACTGAAAAACACATGAAGAATCTGTCCAATGGATGTGAGTGAACCCGCGGCCAAGCCGCTGACGCACGGTGCCCATGTTACGCCCGTCGTGGCGGATGCCCAAAGCGATCGTGCGCCGGTGCAGCAGCGGCCAAAAGCACCGGCGCCCGGACTCGCGGCCGGGAAAGATACTTGGTCCAAAGCTCCGGTATCGCCTGCGCAAACGAGCGCGCCGCAGATCGCCGGGCCGCCGGCAAAGCCCCAGCTTCGTCTTGCGGCGATCGACCAGGCCTACACCGAACTTGAGAAAGCGTGGCAGGATCTCAAAAATGCGCAGGACGAACATGCGCGTGCACTTAGGAGAATTCCGCCACAATCGACACTGGGCGCACTCAATGCGCCGCCGGAGCTTCTCGAAAAAGCCGAGGCGGCGGCATCGTCTCGCCACCAAGAAAAGCTGCTGAAACTTCGTGAAGCCCTCAAGGCCGAAGCGGAAAGACTGTCCGCTCCCAGTGCCTTCTCGCCGCAGGCGCGCGATCCCGCCCGCATCAACCTGCTGATCCGCGTCTTCGTGGA
>DAISKM010000419.1:0-3834 GCA_036820945.1 Pseudolabrys sp. | reverse complement strand
CTAACGAGCAGCAAGGCTGACGGGATATTCTTCGACGACGAGCTGCCCCGCTTTGGGGTTCGGCTGCGCGAGGGTCGATTGCGTTAGCTTCATGCGTTCTGCTGTCCTTCCGAAGGAGGGCGGCTTGCTAAACTGGGAAGCGACTGGGAAGCACTGGGAAGCAGTCTATGGCAGATTATGGCAAAACCGTCAGGAGGCCAAGGGCAATTTATACCCATAAATGGCGGCTATGTCAGCTTGTGGCTTCCCATGTCATGTTGCGATTCCTGTTAGGGCTGCAGAAGGCGGGCTTGCGAGACTAGGGTCAGAGTCCCGTTATTCCAGGCCCGCCCGGCGAAAGCCTTCAAGATAATGCTTTCGGTCGGCGTCATGCTGGAATGGCATCTGGTTTGCGAGCCACGCCATCGAGATATTCGGCTGCGCGCGCCGCAGCTCCTTCAGTGCTGCAAAAGCGACATCGTCCTTTCCGGCCATGCCCGCTGCTGCGGTCAATACTCTATGACCGCCGACGAAATCGCTGCGTTGGCGGATGGATTCCCTCGCGAGCCGCATCGCTTCATCATAGTTACGCCCGCTGAACTGCGCGTAGGAAGCGATGCCATAATACAGCGCGGAAAACGGGTCGCGCGGACTGAGGCGAAGCGCTCGGCGCGCGGCGAGATCGGCTTCCTTCCAGCGTCCGCAGTAGGACAAGGTCAGGCCATAATATGCCTGCGCAAGCGAGAAGTTCGGATTAAGCCGCAACGCGAGTTCAAACTCGGCCAGCGAGTCGTCAAATCGTCGCCTGAACAAGTAGACGTTCCCCAGTGCATGATGCGCCCAAGGGTCTTCGCTGTCCGCTCTTATGGCGGCAAATGCTGCTCGCTCGGCTATCGGGACCGCCGTCGCCATCTCTGCCCAGCCCATGTGAGCGCTAAAAGTGTGGCTGGCGGCGAGTACGCCGAGCGCCTGGCCGTAGTTGGGGTCAATGGCGGTGGCTTTCTCTAGCAGGGCCTGGGCGACCACGTTGTCCTGCCGCGTGAGCCGCCAATAATATGATAGTCCCCGCATCACGAGATCCCACGCATCCATGCTGTCGGGCGGCTTGCGTTGCGCGCGGAAATTCTCTGCGGCATAAAGTTGCGGTTCGATCGCGGCAACAATCGCTTCAGTTATCTCATCCTGCACCGCGAACACATCGGCGATGTCGCGATCGTATCGCTCGGCCCAGATGTGACTGCCCGTTGTCACATCATTCAGCTGCGCCGTGATGCGCACTCGGCCACCGTCCTTGCGAACGCTGCCCTCGACCACGTAACGGACGCCAAGCTCTTCCGCGATCTGCTTTAAGTGGACGGCCTTGCCCTTGTAGGTGAATGATGAGTTGCGGGCGATCACGAAAAACCAGCGCAGCTTGGAAAGCGCGGTGATGATGTCCTCACTGATGCCATCGGAAAAATAATCCTGCTCCGGCTCGCCACTCATATTCACAAAGGGAAGCACTGCAATGGCAGGGCGATCGGGCAGTGGCAAAGCAGCGCGCAAGCTGTCGTGGAATTCGGATTGGGACCGAGCGCCATCGGGATGTAATCCAAGCAGCAAGGGCTGCATTTGCACATCGCCGACAAAGCGAAGTCCTTTTCGGGCGACGGTGCGAATCAATTTCTGATCCTGGCCGTTGTCGCCCACCGCTTTGCGTGCGGCATTGATGCGGCTGGTGAGGGTCGAATCCGACACCGCCCGGCCGCCCCAAATTGCATCAATGAGATCGTCTTTGCTGACAACCCGGTCGCGATTTCGGACCAGGTAAATGAGTAGGTCAAAGACCTGGGGCTCGACGGCAATTGCCTCGGCGCCGCGACGCAACTCGCGGCGCTCGTCGTCAAGCATATGATCGCCAAAGAGAAACTGCACTTCGCTGATCCGCGCCGGAACTCCCGCCTCAGGAAATAATCAAGCCCGCCTCAAGGACAAATCAAGCTTTGGGCAAAGTCTTTTGCGCGCGGCGAGCGTACTCAAATTTCAATCACATTGGAAATGCGAGAGGAGATTTCGATGCCGGCTGCAACATTAACCGCGGTAAAGCCCGACAAGCAGGAGGCAAGCGGATCGCCCGATCTCGCAGCCATAAAGGCCCGGCAACAGGCTGCATGGTCCTCCGGCGACTACGCCGTAGTCGGCACAACCCTGCAGATCGTAGGTGAAGAGCTTTGCGAGGCTCTCGACCTTCGGTCGGGCAGAAAGGTGCTCGACGTCGCCGCCGGCAATGGAATGGTGAGTCTTGCTGCCGCGCGGCGATGGTGCGATGTCACGTCCACGGATTATGTGGCGAGCCTGCTGGAGCATGGTCGCGCCCGCGCATCGGCCGAAGGCCTGAATATCGATTTCAAGGTGGCTGATGCCGAGGAGCTGCCGTTTGCAGACGCTTCGTTCGATACCGTGATCTCGACCTTCGGCGTCATGTTCACTCCAAACCAGGACCGTGCCGCTGCCGAGATGCTGCGCGTCTGCAAATCCGGTGGTCAAATTGGTCTGACGAACTGGACTCCGGCCGGATTCATCGGGCAGCTCTTCAAGACGCTTGGCAAATATCTGCCGCCGCCTCCGGCAGCAAAATCTCCAATGCTGTGGGGCACACGCGCGCGGCTAACTGAACTGTTCGGATCCACGGCGGCCTGGATCAAGACCGAGCCGCGCATCTTCAATTTCCGCTATCGCTCGGATCGACATTTCGTCGAGGTCTTCAAGACGTACTACGGCCCTGTGCTCAAAGCATTCTCCGCTCTTGATGTGTCTCAGCGGACAAGTCTGGAGAAGGATCTGTACGACGTCATCGCGCGCCTGAACAAAGCCGATGACGGCACGATGGTCGTACCCAGCGAGTACCTCGAAGTTGTCCTGATGAAGCGGTGAGTCTCGTCGTCCAACGCGGAGATGGGTGCCAAGGCATTTGTCAAAGCTCAGTATTCAAGAAGGAAAAGATCCGATGGATGCTGTAACGTTCGGGGGCGTTCGCGCCCCAACCACCACTGTTGTAGAAACCAAGCGCCGCACGTCTTTCTTCGCACGTTTCGTGGACGCCCTTAAGGAATCGCGACGCCTGGAGGCTCGGCGGTTCATTGAAAGGCACACAGACCTGTTGCCTCCAGATCGATCCTGATGCGTAGGGCTATGGCGAACGAGGCGAACGTGAGTGAAACCCTGTGGGATAATCCGTGGTTTTTTGCAGCTGATAAGGCCGCCGTCGATACGTCGCTGCACTGTCCGATCACCGGCTATCCCTGCGAAGGCGATCTTTCCCATCTCTGCAGGGATTATGGATGCGCGCGAAAAGGCGGCTTGTCGCCGCGTTCGGACGAAAACTAATTCCTTTCAGGGCTTGAGATCGCCTCGGAGATTCGCGTAGCGGCGGATAATTCTCTCAGCCTCGCATCGTCTCGATTCTCCAAGCGCAGCCATAAATTGCGCAATGAAGTCCTTCGAATTTTCGTTGATCGCGCCGGCAAAAGAACCGGCTGCGCGCGCAAGCAATGTTCGCTCGCCATTGCCTAATGCACGGGCGGAATCCTGCAAGGCCATCGTGGGTCTCCGTGAGCAGCGCTTCTGCTTTAGCGCGAGTTCCACGAGCCACGTGTGAGGTAGATTCCACCCGGTATTTTGCGTGCCAGACCACGCCAAATGCCATGCTTTGGTCGATGGCAGCCTGATCTCAGTTTAATCCGGATTGTCCACGCTCATGCGGGCCAAGTACAGCTCACTGGGAACCGCTCGTGGGTGCGAGAGGCCTTGTGCAATTTCGTGCTGTTCGGCTTCGTGTGCCATGCGGTCATAATCCGAAGACGCTTTCAGCATCAC
>DAISKM010000418.1:0-3847 GCA_036820945.1 Pseudolabrys sp. | reverse complement strand
CTCTGTACCAAAACAGCGAGCGAGAAGACAGAAAGCGCAGCGATCGATGCAGCACGCAAATATTTCGACATCGCACATCTCCTGATGTCGTACGACCACACGAAATACAGCTCCTATTTTCTAGCTCCTCGAATTGGCATGATTTTGACTTTGATCAATTTGCCTGCCGACTTCTGCTTAAAGCCCGGTATGTCAAATGACGTAAAATGTGCAAAGCCCGCGGCCGCGGATGTACGGCGCTTGCGCGTCAGCAGTGCGAGGTACGTGGCTCCGCTATTGCCCCTTTACGGACATCATTCATACGACGCGAGGTTCGCTTTCGGCGGCAAAGCGTACATCTTCGTTGGAAGGGCTCGCCATCGCCAGATAGGACCCGGCCGTAATCGGCAGTTGAAGATGCCAAAGTGCTAGAGAACTGGTTCGCCGGGAATCACGGAATTCGCTGTGCGATTACCCGCTGTCGAGGATAAGCGGTATCAGGCCGTTCAACAAAATGCCGAACCGAGCCGTCTAACTTCGTCGTTTTGATTTGGGCTTTTCGGAAGCTGACAAAGCCGCATCTCGCGCCAGCCGTGCTGCCCGAAGGGCAGCGATACGTCGCATGGCGGCCTCATGTTTTTCTCGATATTCCCGCATCGCTTGAGCTTTATCCGCGTCGGTCTGCTTATCGACCATGCTTCCCTCTTCGTGTCGGGCACTACATATCATTTGATATAGGCGGCAGCTCACAAATCTCAACCGCAGGGCTTAATCCAAAATGTTGTTCCGATCCAGGAAGTCGTGTCAATCCGGCCCGTATACGCCGATTATGGGCCCCAACGGCAGGAAGTTGCTATTCCTTCCCATCGCGGGCGAATAAAAACTGGTCGCGCTACCGCCGTCCAAAAACAGTGCGTTCTTGCTCCGAAGCTTATCGCGGAAGAGTCGCGCAAACTCGCCGAACGAAACTTCTGAATCCGATACCGCGAACACGAGTGAGTTAGGGTCGCGAGTGCCGACACCGGCTCGATATTTTCTTGATCCGCCAGATCTAGCGAAGCGAGCATGCACTTTCCCATCTATGACCAGCATCGGTCCTGACTGGGTAGCGAAATCGATCTGCGGTCTTCGCTTGATGAATGAGCGGGTTTCCTCGACTCCGGCGATCTCTCCGGCCACGTAAAACACGCCGTTTGGTCTCATGTGGAAGTTACCGGGACCCGCGCTGGTATTGGCGCGGACCAGCTCCCGACCCTCCTCGACGTACAGGCCGACCGGAGAGTTGTCCGGGTGGTACATGCCACCATTTGTCGCGAAAAGAAGACGCCCCGAGTTACGAAACGCCCGCGGCAACGAGGAAGGATATCCGTAAGGCTGCCCGTCTGGCTTTTTCCAGAACAGCCTGACGGACTGACGTCTCAGGTCCACCTCGCACACTATGTAATCGCTACGCTCATAAGTGACACGCTGGCAGGGCGCAGATTCCGCGTGAACCGAAACTGCCGGAATGAGAAAAAGGAACAGCGCTAGGACGAAATGCTGACGTTGACAGGCTAAGTTACTTCCTGTCGGACAATCCTTCATGTGGGTGCCGTTGGTCGCCACGTCTATTCGATTTGCGCACGTATGTAATTATGGCTTCGGGATTTGCCTGCTTGGCCTTAAGGGCCGCAATCAGGGCGTCCTCGGCCTCAATTGTTAAAACCTTGGAACGCGTTTTATCCCTAAGGCCGACAATATAGGAGGTCATGAGCTGCCCTCAATTGGCTCATGTGAAGGCGACGCATGATGGACCCGGCGCGTTGCCTTGTCGACTGGCACAAAGGTGCGGTCCGGTCGAAGATCGGCGCGCCGCCATCCGCGAACCGTGATCGCGGAGAGCGATTTGCCGCTCCAGTCGGTAGGAAAAGTGCCGACGACGCGATAAAAGAGCTCATGAGAAAGATCGTCCTTGCGGTCGTTGTTGCAGTGTTGCCGGCCTGGGTCGCGGTTGCTCAGCAGTCCAATCAGCCCCGTAAGAACCCGCCAAAGTCAAAAACACTGCATCGCCCTGTCAGCGGTAATCCGTGCGCGCAATATGGCCCGGGCTTCGTCAAGGTCGCAGGCTCTGATATGTGCGTAAAGATCGGTGGCAGCGTTAGCATTGAAGCCGGGGGCAGCGCGCGGCGCTGACTGGCGCGAGTCCTGCGGCAGCCCAACAATTGGACCTCGGTCCAACTCGATCCTGTCTTTCGTTCATCGCATTATTGCGTGCAGTGCAGAGATAGCGGGGCGATAAGCGAAGCTCGAAAAAATAGGGAGAGACACATGTTGCGCACCACCCTTGCAATCGCGGTTGCAGGCCTGATTTTCGCCGCCGTATCCGGAACGGCACAAGCTACGCCGATCACGCCGCTACCCGCGAACGCTCTGACCGATGTCAACATTTTGACGGATGTGGCGTGGCGTCGTTGTTGGCGCGACCGTTGGGGGCGCCTCCATTGCCGTCGCTGCTGGCGGGACAGGTGGGGCCGCGTGCGTTGTGGGTGATTCAAGGGCTGGAAGACTTTTAACTCTGGAGAAGCCGTCGTCGGAAACGACGGCGGCTTTGGCATCTTGCCGTGAGCGTTCTACCGCATCACCTGATTTTTGACACGCCGTGAACGGGACAATGGCCGTGGTGCCATACCGTACCAAGGCACAAGCCTATTGATGCGATTTCTCGCACATTGGCCCTTGGTCCAACTCGATTGGAGTCCGCATTGGGTCAAGAGTCTGACCGGTTGAAAGCTATCGAACAAGGAGATTGGGATGCTTTTCGACGGAGGCTACACCTATTCGAACTTTCTGATGAATGTAATCGCCATTTTTGCATTTGTCGTTTGGTTCTGGCTGCTGGTTGTCATCTTCGGCGATCTGGTCAGACGTCACGACATCTCCGGTTGGGGCAAGGCCCTGTGGGTGATCGGTCTGGTTCTATTTTCCTATCTCGGCATCCTCGCCTATCTGATCACGCAGGGAAGGGGAATGGCGGAGCGTAATGCGCAGCAAGCGCAGCAGGCTCGCGACGAACTGCGCCGCGTGGTCGGCTTCAGCGCGGCAGACGAAATCACCAAGCTCGACCAGCTAAGGAAATCGGGGTCCATAACGGACGACGAGTTTAAGCGTCTGCGCGCCAAATTGGTCTAGCGTCGACAATGGTTGCTTTGCGGTGCGCGACAAGATTCGGTTTCGCTGCGCTGGCCGCGACGGCGATGCTGGCATCGATACCAACGGACTCCTTCGCAGCTACCGGTGAGATTCGCGTATCGATTACGAGGCCACAGTTCATCGTCGGCGGCGGAAGCGGCACGTTGCGCCTTTATGGTGAGCGCTATCCGCTTCGCGTGGGTGGAGTCAGTGCCGGCCCGTTTGGGTCAGCAAGGGTAGACTTAGTGGGACGTGCCCACAACCTGCGAAACGCGGCGAGCATCCACGGCATTTATTCGACCGTTCCAGGAAACGGTCGGGCAGGGACATTTCGGCTGCGGAATTGGCACGGCGTTGTTTTGGAATTACGCGGACGGCAGGGCGTTAAACCATCCGTTGACCTGAACGGACTACAGATAACTTTGCGCTAGCTGTGCGAAACGACATCTGGCTGCTGCTCGATGCGAGCAGCAACCGTCCGGCGCGGATCTAGCGGTCGAGCTTTTCTGTCACCAGCACCGATTGACCAAAACCCAGCGTGGACCCCACGGGCCGGGGACCAGACGCCGAACGACACATCCACCGCCGTAAAATCCTGGCGCCACAACAAAGCGCGGTCCAGCCCAACCCCAGCCCCAGGGGGCGGTGCCATCCCCAACCAGGGCCTCGCCAGGCTGGGCCCCACCCAACTCTCCAGCCG
>DAISKM010000417.1:0-3850 GCA_036820945.1 Pseudolabrys sp. | reverse complement strand
GCACCGAACTCGCCAGGGCCGAGCCGACAGATGCGGGAAATTCCGAAATTTCCGCGGCCGAGCGTCTTAAAATTCAATCCGCGCTGCTGTGGTCGGGCGACTACACTGGTTCGCTCGGCGGTGAAGATCCATTTCGTTCCGCCGTCAAGAATTTTCAGAAGCGCGCGAAGTCGAGGATTACTGGCGTCCTCTCTCCGGTCGAGCGAGCCAATCTGCTCGCGGCGGCCAAGTCACATGAAGACGAGTTCGGCTGGACAATCGTAACCGATCCTTCGACCGGAGTGCGTCTCGGGCTTCCGCTGAAATTCGTTCCGCAGGTGCGGGATTCCGCACACGGAACGCGATGGTCGGCTACGCACGGTGAGGTGCAGGTCGAAACGTTTCGAGTGAAAAATTCGGAGCTCAAACTCGCCGCCCTGTTCGAACAGGAAAAAACCCAACCTTCGAGCCGAAAAATTGAAAACAGCGCCTTGCGCGATGACAGTTTCTATATCAGCGGCATGCAAGGCTTGAAGAAATTCTCCGTACGCGCCTACGCTCGCGACGGCGAAATTCGCGGCTTCACTTTGCTTTTCGATCAAATGATGGAGACTATTGTCGCCCCCGTCACCGCGGCGATGGTCAGCGCTTTTTCGCCGTTCCCGGAGCGCAGTTCACCGTTCGCGGCCCTGGCGAAATCGGTCGAATACGGTAACGGACTGGTGGTGAGTGCGAGCGGCCATATTATCACTGATCGCAATCTCGTGAGCGGATGTCAGGTCATAGTCGCCGCCGGCCTCGGTAATGCCGATCAGGTCGCGGATGACACCAATAATGGTTTGGCCTTGTTGCGTGTTTACGGCGCGGGCAAGCTGACACCGCTCACCCTCGCGTCCGATCCGTCCCGAAAAGACGACGTGACGTTGGTCGGCATTCCGGATCCGAAAGAACAGAACGACGCAAGAAAGTTGACGGAAATCAAAGCGCGGCTCGCTGGCACAAATGCGATCGAACTGCGCCGGCCTGTGCCAATGGCGGGTTTTTCCGGAGCTGCGGCGCTTGATGCACAGGGCCAATTCCTTGGCATGATGCAGATGCGCAATTTCGTGGTTGCCAGTCTTGACCCGTCCATCCCGCCAGTTCGGCTCGTCACCGCGGAAGCCATTCGCGGCTTTTTAGCTGCCAACAACGTCGCAACCTCGCCGCAAGGCGAAGACGCCCGGGCAGCCGTGGTGAGACTTATTTGTGTACGGCAATAATCCGAATGGCCCGGCCTATTTGTGTTTCCATTTCGGCGGCCGCTTCTCGATAAAGGCCTTCATGCCTTCCTTCTGATCTTCGGTTGCAAATAATGAATGAAAAATCCTGCGCTCGAACGCCGTGCCTTCCGAAAGGCCGCTCTCGAACGCGCGGTTGATTGCTTCCTTCGCCGCCAGAACCGACGGCAGTGACATGTTGGCGATGGTGTCGGCAATTTTCATCGCCTGATCCATCAGGCTGGCTGCCGGCACCACGCGTGCAACCAGGCCTGATTCTTTGGCTTCTGCCGCATCCATCATCCGCCCGGTCAAAATCAGGTCCATGGCCTTGGCCTTGCCGATCGCGTGCGCGAGCCTCTGGGTCCCACCGATCCCGGGAATAACACCAAGCTTGATCTCGGGCTGACCGAACTTCGCCGTATCTGCCGCGACGACAATGTCCGATTGCATGGCGAGCTCACAGCCGCCGCCGAGAGCGAAGCCCGCCACCGCCGCAACAACCGGCTTGCGCGCCCGCGCTACAGCGTTCCAGTTGGAAACGAAATCGCCGAGATAAGCTTCGATAAAAGGCTTGTCCGCCATTTCCTTGATGTCGGCGCCGGCCGCAAATGCATTGTCGCTGCCGGTGATCAACATGCAGCCGATTTTGTCATCAGCGTCGAAAGCCTCGACGGCCCGTGTCAGCTCGCCGATCAAGGCCTTATTGAGCGCATTGAGCGCCTGAGGCCGGTTTAGGCGAATAATTCCAACCCGTCCGCGCGTCTCGACGATTATGTTCTCGTAGCTCATGATAAATCCCTGGACTAATCGAGTTTTGCACCGGAGCGCTGCACCACGTCGCTCCATTTGGCGGAATCAGCCTTGATGGTAGCGGCGAAATCCTCCGGTGTTCCGCCACCTGGCTCATCGCCGATCTTGGCAAACTTCTCCTTGAAAGCTTCCGAGGTGAGCGCCTTGTTGATGGCGACGTTAAGCCTGTCGACGATCGGTCGCGGTACTCCGGCCGGCGCAATGACCCCAGTCCAGGTCGGAGCCAGATATCCGGGGACTCCTGCTTCGGCGATGGTCGGCAATTCCGGGAATGCCGGAGAGCGCGCGGCGCCGCTCACCCCAAGCGCTCGCACCTTGTTGTCGTGCGCGAAGGGGGCCATCGTTTGCAGGCTTTCGAACATGAGATCGACATGCCCGGCGATCAGATCGCTGATGGCCGGCGCGCCGCCGCGATAAGGGACGTGCACAATTTCGGTTCCGGTCATGTGTTTGAACAATTCGCCGCCAACATGACCGGGTGACCCGTTGCTCGACGAAGCGTTGGTCAGCTTGCCGGGATTCTTTTTTGCATAGTCGACCAGTTCCTTTACCGAATTGATCGGCAGCTTCGGAGAAACCGCGAGCAACAGGTGCCCGCGGGCGACCAGTGCAATCGGCTGAAAATCGCGCTCGATATTGTAGGGCAGTTTCGCCACCATGTGGCGCGTGATCGCGAGCGCGCCGATCGGGCCCATGCCGATGGTGTACCCATCGGGCGGCGATTTCGCCACCAGATCGAGGCCAATCGTCAGTGCTCCGCCGGGCCGATTGTCGACGATAAGCTGTTGGCCCAATTCCTTGGACATCTCGGCGGCCAGAATGCGGGCAACGGTATCTGTTGCGCTTCCGGCGGCCTGCGGAACGATGAACCGGATGGGGTGATCGGGATATTCGGCGGCGCCCGCGCCAGTCAGCGTGACGGCGAGCGCGAGTGCGGTCAGACCAAGCTTTCGCATCGTAAAACCCTGGGCTCAGCGTAGCCTGACCTACCTTTGGCACGATGGGCAATAGAAGGTCGAGCGGCCAAGTTGCACGATCCGTCTGATTTTTCCTTCGCAAGAGGGGCAAGGTTGCCCCTCGCGGTCGTAGACCTGGAAATTGTGCTGGAAATCGCCGAGCGATCCATCCGCTTTGCGATGATCGCGCAGTGAAGAGCCCCCGGCTTCGATGGCATCCAGGAGCACGGCCTTGATGGCATTGACCAGCCTTTCGGCCCGCTCGTTCGGCTTGCCGTGACGGTCGGCAATGGTCGACGCACTGCGCAACGGCGATAGCCGCGCCCGAAACAGCGCTTCGCACACGTAGATGTTACCCAGGCCGGCGACCACACGCTGGTCACTCAATGCCGCCTTGAGCGAGGTCCTTTTGCCTGCACAGGCTTTTGCCAGCATCGCCGCGTCGAATTCGTTTCCCAGCGGCTCGGGCCCAAGCGCGCGCAGCAGCGGCTCCTGTTCCAACTTGGCGCGGGAGACAAGTTTCATCGAGCCGAAGCGGCGCGGGTCATTGAACGTCACCGTTGCGCCATTCGACATGTGAAACACCACGTGATCATGCGTGCGGCTACTCGATCGGTGGTGATGGTAATTGCCGGGGGTACTGTCCTTGCCGACCCGAAATGAGCCCGACATGCCAAGGTGCATGAGCAGCACATCGCCGGATGATAGGTCCGCCAGCAGATACTTCGCCCGTCGCCCGAGGCCCTCTACGGTCTTGCCGCGCAGCCTTTGAGCAAATCCTCTGGGCAACGGCCAGCGCAGATCGCCGCGTCGAACCTCCACCCTGACAAAACGCCGGCCTTCCAT
>DAISKM010000416.1:0-3851 GCA_036820945.1 Pseudolabrys sp. | reverse complement strand
GTCCGCCGACGCCGAAAAGGCGAAGCGCTCTCCGCTCGGGGTGACGACGAAGGCTACGAGCGCTCATATTTTCGCTGCGGAATATTTCGCCGAGGAAGTTCGGCGCGAGCTTTACGAGCGGTACGGCGAGAAAAAGTTGTACGAGGGCGGTCTTTCCGTCCGCACTTCGCTTGACCCCAAGCTTCAGCTCCTTGCTCGCAAGACGTTCATTGATGGTCTCGTACGCTACGACGAGGCACAAGGATGGCGGGGCTCGGTCACGAAGATCGATATTGCCGGCGATTGGGGAGTCAAACTCGCGGAAGTAAAGGCTTTAGCCGACATAGCGCCTTGGCGATTGGCTGTGGTGCTCGAGGTCAGCGATCAATCCGCACGCATCGGGCTGCAGCCGGGCCGCGAGCCTGGCGGCTTTGTCAGCAAGGAGCGCACCGTCGGCATTCTGCCGCTAGAGGGAATGAAATGGGCTAAAACCGGCGGAAGAGCGGTCGGCAAAGCCACCCAGGTCGTCAACCCGGGTGACGTCGTCTATGTCGAGCCGGCGAAATCCGAGGGGCAGTTCGTCCTGCACCAAATACCGGAGATTTCCGGTGCCATGGTGGTCGAGGATCCATGGACCGGGCGCGTGCTTGCGATGGTCGGCGGTTTCTCTTTTGACCAGAGCCAGTTCAACCGGGCCACCCAGGCGCTCCGCCAACCCGGCTCGTCGTTCAAACCCTTTGTCTACGCGGCGGCGCTCGACAACGGCTACACGCCTTCGACCGTCGTACTCGATGCTCCGGTCGAAATTGATCAGGGGCCCGGCGTGGGGACCTGGAGGCCGGAAAACTATGAAGGCAAGTTCTATGGTCCGGCCACCTTGCGTTTCGGTCTCGAGCATTCGCGCAACGTGATGACCGTGCGCCTTGCGCAAGATATCGGCATGCCTCTGATTGCCGAGTACGCCAAGCGCTTCGGCGTCTACGACGATCTGCCGCCCTATCTGTCATTCGCGCTTGGCGCCGGCGAGACGACGCTGCTGCGCATGACGAGCGCCTATGCAATGTTCGACAATGGCGGACGGCGCATAAAGCCCACGCTCATCGACCGCATCCAGGATCGCTACGGTCACACCGTTTACAAACACGATGAGCGTGAATGCGTCGGCTGCACCGGCAAGAAATGGGAGAATCAACCCGAGCCGTCACTGGTCGACCGGCGCCAGCAGGTGCTCGATCCGATGACCGCCTATCAGATCACGTCAATGATGGAAGGCGTGGTCCAGCGCGGCACGGCCACGGTGGTGCGCGAGGTCGGAAAGCCGGTCGCAGGAAAAACGGGGACCACGAACGACGAAAAGGACGCCTGGTTCATCGGCTTCACGCCGGACGTCGTCGTCGGTGTCTATCTCGGGTACGACAAGCCGCGTCATCTTGGTCGGGGCGCCACCGGTGGTCATCTCGCCGCGCCGATCGTGAAGGAATTTCTGAAGGTCGCGCTTGCCGACAAGCCCGCGGCGCCTTTCCGCGTGCCGCCAGGCATCAAGCTTGTCCGTGTCGATCTGAAGAGCGGAACGCGTGCTGGCCCAGGCACCGAGCGGGCGATCCTCGAAGCGTTCAAGCCGGGGACGGCCCCGCCTGACAGCTACTCGGTCGTTGGTGATGGGGCGGCGGCGGACGACGGAAGATCCTTGGGCGACCGTGGCCGGTTCTTCGGCGTCAGCCCCGACGCCGACCGCGCGGTTCGCTCGGGTACTGGCGGGCTCTATTGACCGCGGGCTAAAGGCTTCGACTCATCAAATCGCAAGCCCCGGTCATCGACCGGGGCTTTTCTGCAAGCGCGCTCCTATGCGGCTTTCACATTCACGTTGCGTTCGGCGAGCGAGGTCAACTTGGCATCGGTCGCTTTTTCCTCTTCGAGGTTCTGCTGCAAGACACTGGCGCAGTCGGGCCGGCCGAGCTGTTTCGCCCACGCGATCAATGTGCCATAGCGGGTAATCTCATAATGTTCCACCGCCTGCGCTGCGGCGATCAATGCTGCGTCGAGCACTTTCTTGTCCTCGACGTCGGCGATGATGTCGTCGGCTTCCTCGATAATCCCATCGATCGCAGGGCAATCAATTCCTTTGGCTTCGACGCCGTGCATCTTGAACACCTGTTCCAGCCGTTTGACGTGATTCTTGGTTTCACCGAGATGGGTCTCGAAACCGCGCTTGAGGCTCGAATCGGTCGCCTTTTCGATCATCTCCGGCAGCGACTGCACGATCTGCTTTTCGGCGTAGTAGATGTCCCGCAGCTGATGCACGAACAGGTCATCGAGAGTTCCTATGTCTTTATTAAACAGGCCCATGATCATCCTCGTTCTTTGTGATTGTTGGGAGAGCTACGCTCGTGAAGGTCAATTCATGGTTGCGCCCATGGTTCCGGCTTCGGGGCGGTTCCTTGCTGCGGTTGGGGACGAGGGTTGCAGGGCGGGTTGTGGGAGGCTACATGGCGGAACAATTCGAGCCAGGGACGAATCGATGCGCGCAGAAACACAGAGCCTTGTCGAGGAAATCAAGCAGTCCGTGCGGCTGCTGAGGAGGCATCTTTGACGTCGATGCCGCGACCCGGCGACTTGCTGAACTGAACAAGGAATCCGAAGATCCCAATCTTTGGAACGACCAGCAGCGCGCGCAACGCATCATGCGGGAGCGTGACGCGCTTGATGATCAACTCAAGGCCATTGGCCGGATCGAGCAGGAGCTTGAAGACCAGCTGACATTGATCGAGCTTGGCGAGGCCGAAAAGCATGAAGGCACGATCGCTGAGGCAGAGGCCGCCCTTAAGCGGTTAAAGATCGAGGTCGCCCGACGCGAGCTTGAGGCACTTTTGTCGGGCGAAGCCGATCCCAACGATTGCTATCTTGAAGTTCACGCTGGCGCCGGCGGGACAGAGAGCCAGGACTGGGCCAGCATGCTAATGCGCATGTACGTGCGCTGGGCTGAGGCGCACGGCTACAAGGTGGAGTGGATCGAGGAAACGGAAGGCGAGGGGGCCGGCATCAAATCGGCGACAGTCGTCGTCAAAGGTCACAATGCCTATGGATGGCTGAAGAGCGAGAATGGCGTGCATCGCCTCGTTCGCATTTCGCCTTTCGACGCCAACGCGCGACGCCACACTTCATTTGCCAGCGTGACCGTCTATCCGGTGGTCGATGACCGCATCAAAATCGACATCAAGGAAGGCGATGTGCGGACCGATGTCATGCGGTCGGGTGGTGCTGGCGGGCAGCACGTTAATAAGACCGAGTCGGCTGTGCGCCTCACGCATATTCCGACAAACATAGTCGTAAAATGCCAGAGCGATCGTTCCCAACATCGCAATCGCTCGATGGCCTGGGACATGCTTCGTGCAAAGTTGTTCGAAATCGAGATGAAAAAGCGCGAGGAGAAAGCGGCCGCCGAGCAGGCTGCCAAGACCGACATCGGTTGGGGCCATCAAATCCGGTCGTACGTGTTGCAGCCGTACCAGATGGTAAAGGACCTGCGCACAGGCGTTTCGACATCAAATACGGCCGGCGTGCTCGATGGCGATCTCGACGAATTTATGCAAGCAGCGCTTGCGCAAAAGGCCTTCGGGGGCGCGCCTGAACAGGTCGAAGATGTGGACTAGCTAAACGTCGCCCAGCCTTAATCCCGCGCGCAGAAATTTCTGCGGATCGACGGCCTCGCCGTTGACCCGTGTCTCATAGTGAAGATGTGGACCGGTCGAGCGGCCGGTCGATCCAATCCTGCCTACAATTTCGCCGATGCGGACGACCTGCCCGATTTTCACGCTGATCTCTGACAAATGGCCGTAGCGGGTCGCAAGTCCGTTGCCGTGGCTGATCTCGAC
>DAISKM010000415.1:0-3854 GCA_036820945.1 Pseudolabrys sp. | reverse complement strand
GGCTGCGGCAAGCGTGACCGATCGCAGGATGACGGGCCATCGCCCACGGGCTTAGAGTGCGTGCAAGGATTCGTCCATGTCCCTCGCGCGCGATATCACGACTGTCGGCGGCGGCACGCTGATCTCGCGCCTGTTGGCCTACCTGCGCGACGCCTGGATCGCCGCGCTGCTCGGCGCCGGCCCCCATTCCGAGGCTTTGTTCGTCGTCCTGCAAATCGTGAATTTTTTCCGCCGTCTCCTATCTGAAGGCGCGCTCAATGGCGTCTTCGTGCCGATCTGGCTCAAGCTGCGCGGCGGCGAAGATGGGCCAGCCAACGCCGCGCGCTTCACGCAGCGCGTTCTGCTGTTGATGTTCTGCATCGTTGGCTTTATCGCCCTGCTCGTGATTTTCTTTGCGCCTACGGTCATCGCCGTGATCGCTCCGGGATTCGATCGCGGACGGCGCTCACTCGCAGCCTTTCTGCTTTTCCTGGCGGCGCCCTACATCGTTCTGGCGGGTTTGGTAGCCGTCATCGCGGCGGCGCTTAACGCCGAAGGCCGGGTTCGTGCTGTCGTCATCAGCATGGTGATGTTCAACTTGGTAATGGTATTGGCTCTCGGATTGCTCCCGCGCGGCGACGTTGATCAGTTCTACATCACCGCCTGGCTGGCCTCGGCTGTCAGCATCGCCGGCGTCCTTCAGCTGGCGTTGACCAGCGCGGTATGGTTGTCGACCGGCAATCGGTGGCGACGCGCGCACACGCCTGCGCCCGATCAGACCGAAAATTTTTTCAAGCGCGCTTTTCCTGGCCTGATCGCCACCGGCGTGCCGCAACTGAAGCTCATAGCTGTAACCGCGATCGCATCCGCTTCGCCGGCGGCAGTCTCATGGCTCTATTACGCCAATCGGCTTTATGAATTGCCGCTCGGAGTCGCTTCTGTCGCGATAGCCGCGGTTATCGTCCCGCGCATCGCGTCCGGCGTCATAGCGGGCGACGACCATGCGCTGGTAACAGCCCAGTCGCGCGCCTATGAGATCGCCCTCGGGCTGGCGCTGCCCGCGGCTACGGGGTTTGCACTGCTTGCCAATCCCATCGCAGGCGGCCTGTTCGAACGCGGAGCTTTCGGTCCCCAGGATACAGTGGCAGTTGCAGGCGCTCTGGCCGCGATCAGTGCCGGATTACCGGGCCACGTGTTGGAAAAGACATTCGGCGCCGTCTCGTTTGCACACGAGGATACGCAAACGCCGATGGCAGCCGCGCTGTGCGGGCTTGCCGCCGCGATTGTCGGGGGGACGCTGCTGTTTCCCCGCTACGGCCATATCGGTCTTGCCGCGGCATTCGCGGCTTCCGGCTGGGTCGGGGCCGCAGTGCTGGGCAGCATTCTCTTTAGACGCCGCTGGCTGCGGCTTGACGAGGACGCACAGCGGCGATTGCCTCGCATTGCGATCGCCACCGCGATCATGGGGTCAGCCGTTGTATTGGGCGCGGTGGTTGCCCACGCCGTCATCCCGACAGGAGAATCGTCGTCCTCCGGTCGCGTCGTCGTGTTGATCGTCCTTGTGACTCTTGGCGTTGCCATCTATGCCGTCGCATTGCGCGTGCTTGGAATTGCGACGCTTCAGGAACTGCGGGCCGGAATGCGTTCTCGTTGATAAGGGCCTTGCCTCGCGCGCCTCCGGCGTGGCATGGCTCCGCGCTAAATCGAAGAGGAAGTACGATGGCGTTCAAGGAACGCGTTTTCTCTGGCGTTCAGCCGACCGGAAATCTGCATCTCGGAAACTATCTTGGCGCCATCACCAAGTTCGTGGCGCTGCAGGAGCGCTATGACTGCATCTACTGCGTTGTCGACCTGCACGCCATCACCGTATGGCAGGATCCGACAGAACTGCCGCGCGCCACGCGGGAAGTCACCGCCGCGTTCCTCGCCTGCGGCATCGATCCCAGGAAGAACATCATCTTCAACCAGAGCCAGGTCGCCGAGCATGCCGAACTCGCCTGGGTTTTTAATTGCGTCGCTCGCGTCGGCTGGCTTAATCGTATGACCCAGTTCAAGGAGAAGGCCGGCAAGGATCGTGAGAACGCCTCGGTCGGACTGTATGTCTACCCGAACCTGATGGCCGCGGACATTTTGGTTTACCGCGCAACGCATGTGCCGGTAGGCGAAGATCAGAAACAGCATCTGGAGCTCTCGCGCGACATCGCCCAGAAATTCAACAATGATTTCGCCGCATCGATTCACGCGCACGGCTACGTCAACGCGTTTTTTCCGCTGCCCGAGCCGCTGATTCAAGGCCCCGCGACGCGCGTAATGTCGTTGCGCGATGGATCGAAGAAAATGTCGAAGTCGGAGGCGTCCGATTATTCGCGCATCAATCTTACCGACGATGCCGACGCGATTGCGCAAAAGATCCGCAAGGCGAAGACCGATCCCGAGCCGCTTCCGAGCGAGGAAAAGGCGCTGGGGCCGCGCCCCGAGGCCGACAACCTCGTAGGCATCTACGCTGCATTACAAGGCGTCAGCAAAGCCGAAGTGCTTGGCCAGTTCGGAGGCGGTCAATTCTCTGCCTTCAAAGCAGCTCTGGTCGATCTTGCAGTCGCAAAACTCGGACCGATCGGCGCGGAGATGAAGAAGCTTGTGCAGGATCCTGTCTATATCGATTCTGTATTGGCGGACGGATCGCAGCGGGCGCAAAAGATCGCCGCCGAAACCATGAAGGCTGTCAAGGATATTGTTGGCTTGGTGCATCGCTAGTTGCAGCGCGGTACGCCCGCCTTGTCGGCGCGGCGGCCGGCGTGCCACCATTGAGCTGTGAATTCAGAATGACGAACAATGATCGCACGGGAGCGTCGCGCCCATGAGCAGCAAGCGTCGCAGCTACGAGGCCGGCCACAAGCGCAAATACCTGGTGGTCATCGACGACACTGAAGAATGCGACAGGGCGGTCTACTGGGCGGCGAAGCGCGCGGGCAGAACGAAGTCGCAGATCGTAATGCTGCGTGTCATCGAACCGGGCGACCGCAATCAGCAATGGCTGGGCGTCGCCGACATCATGATGGCCGAGCAACAGGAGGCGGCGAACGCCGCGCTCGACAAATTCGCTGCACGGGCGAAAGAGATCGCGCAAATCACACCGGACCGGGTAATCCGCGAAGGCAGCACCGCCGAGGAGATCGTCAAGCTGATCGATGAGGATGCCGATATCGGGATTCTCGTTCTCGCCGCAGGCACGGGAAAGGAAGGACCCGGGCCGCTCGTCTCCAACCTGGCCAAGACGGCCGGCACATTTCCCATTCCGGTGGCGCTGGTGCCGGGGCATCTTAGCGACGAAGAGATCGACGCGAGCTCGTAGGCTCGAGCCGCGAGCCCGTTGACCACGTGGCGCGCAATGACCATTTATGCGCTATAATTCTCACGCCGGCGGGCCTTGAACCCGCGGAAGGCAAGGAGCATCAGATGTTCATTCAGACCGAAGCTACGCCCAACCCCGCGACGCTCAAGTTCCTTCCGGGACGCAGCGTGCTTGAAAACGGCACTCTCGACATGCCGACGAGAGAGAGCGCTGCGCAGTCGCCTTTGGCCGCGCGCCTTTTTGACATTCCCAACGTCAGCGGCGTTTTCTTCGGGTCGGATTTTATTTCGGTCACCAAGACCGATGGCGACTGGCAGCAGATGAAGCCGGCGATACTCGGGGCAATCATGGAGCACTATATGTCCGGCGCGCCGCTGCTGACCGAGGGCGCAAAGCCGGAGCACGCTGCGGCCGAAGAATTCTTCGATGCCAAGGACGCCGAGACCGTTGCCACCATCAAGGATCTGATCGAGACGCGCGTCCGTCCAGCGGTCGCCGGCGACGGCGGCGATATAACTTTCCG
>DAISKM010000414.1:0-3875 GCA_036820945.1 Pseudolabrys sp. | reverse complement strand
GGTATTTCGATGTCGGCGCGGACGGCGAGTTCGGGCGCCAAACCCGGCCCTTGCGAGACGGTCTCGGTTCGCCACAGGGCGGATCCGACATAGCGCTTGCCCTGTGGATCGTTCGGATCCTCGTCGTAAAGCACGACCTTCTGCGCAACGGCGGCGGCTGGAGGGTTGGCTGTGTCCGTCGATGTCTGGCCGGACTGGCCGATGCGATCGGGAATTTTTGGCCGCGTCGCGGGCTGCGCTGTGTCTTTCGGCTTCGCCGGCTGTGATCGAAAACTTGCCACCATTGAACTGATCGCGTGGCGTTGCCAATAGCCGACACCGACAAGGCCGGCGATCACGGCAATCAAGATTCCCCATTTGATGAGCCCGCCATATGACCGCGCCGGCCGCGTGTAGAGGTCTTCATCGTCGTCGTCGTACGCGGGCGGTAAAGGCGGTGGGTAGTCGCCGTGCAGCTTTTCGTCAGTCAGCGGCGGCTCGGTGACACGCGATGGCCGTTTGGCCCTGCGATGCTCGAACTGTGGCGCCGACTCCGGCATTGCCTGATATGTTTCATGCGCGGCGCGCTTTGCGTGAGCCGCCGCGCTTCCCAAGCCTTCGGCTTCGGCAACGGTTTCCCGAAAATCGCGCAGTCCCCGGTCCCGCAGCGATGCCTCGCTAGACTCCGCCTCCGAAATATCGGGACGCGGCCGCTTGGCCGTTTCCGCCTCGACCTTCCTGATCGCCTCCTCCAACGCCAGTCGCTCACGAGTAATGTCCGTCTCGTCGAGTGCAGGCAGCACACCGCGCAACTGGGAAACCAGCGCAGCGCGCGCGCGGTCGTACAAGGCGCGGCGATTTTCGCCGGTGTTCTTGTCCAGGCCATTAACCGCGCGCTCGATCAGGGGATAGTAGTCAGCCATCGTGCTTATTGTGCTTGATTCATATGCCGTGGGGAAACCCTGCCATCGGCACCGAAGCAGGTTTGACCACCGGTTCTTTGCTTTCCCCGATCATACCTCAAATGGGTTTTTCATGAGGATGGTGTCCTCACGCTCGGGACTGGTGGACAACAGGGCAACCGGACAGCCGACAAGCTCCTCGATGCGCCGCACGTATTTTATCGCCTGCGCCGGCAACTGCGCCCAGGAACGGGCGCGTGCGGTGGGTTGCTTCCAGCCGCCGATAGTCTCATAAACCGGCTCCGCGCGCGCCTGCGCCTGTTCGCCGGCGGGAAGATAATCGATCTCGCGTCCATCCAGCCGGTAGCGTACGCAAACTTTGATCTCGTCGAAGCCGTCCAGAATGTCGAGTTTGGTCAACGCCAGGCCATCAATGCCGCAGGTGCGAACAGTTTGTCGCACCAGGACGGCATCAAACCAACCGCACCGGCGAGCCCTGCCCGTGACGGTGCCAAATTCGCGGCCACGCTCGCCGAGAGTTTTGCCAATGGCATTGTCCATCTGATCGGTCGGAAACGGACCCAGACCAACGCGCGTGGTGTAGGCCTTGCAGATGCCGAGCACATAATCGATGGCATTGGGACCGAGACCGGAGCCGGTCGCTGCCTGTGCGGCGACAGTGTTCGAGGATGTGACATACGGGTAAGTGCCATGATCGATGTCGAGTAGTGCCCCTTGCGCGCCTTCGAACAGGATGCGCTTTCCTTCACGCCGCTTGCTGTCGAGCAGCGACCACACCGAATCCATGAAGGGCAACACTTTCGGAGCAATCGCGGCGAGGTGGTCGTACACCGCCCCAGCCGCTATCTCGGGCAATCCGTGGCCGCGGCGCAGGGCATTATGATGTGCAAGCAACCGATCGATCTTTCCGCGCAGTGCCGGCAGATCGGCCAGATCCATGAAGCGGATAGCGCGGCGGCCGACCTTGTCCTCATAGGCAGGGCCGATGCCACGCTTGGTCGTGCCGATGCGGGTTGCGGCATTATCGGCCTCGCGCAAGGCCTCGAGCTCGCGGTGCAACGGCAATATCAGAATTGCATTCTCGGCGATGCGCAAACTGGCGGGCGTCACAACGATGCCTTGCTTTTTAAGTTGGGCGATCTCGTCGACGAACGCTTGGGGATCGATCACCACGCCATTGCCGATGATCGACAATTTGCCTTCGCGCACGACCCCGGACGGGAGCAACGATAGTTTGTACGTTGAACCGTTGATAACCAGGGTGTGCCCGGCGTTATGGCCGCCCTGGAAACGGACAACGATATCGGCCTGTTCCGACAGCCAGTCGACGATCTTGCCTTTGCCTTCGTCGCCCCACTGGGATCCGACAACCACAACATTCGCCATCAGAACCCTTTCCTGCACCAGCGCCCGGACACTTGGAACCGGGAGCCACCGGCCAGGTCCACCTTCGGATAAAGGATGCTCCCCTTGGAGGCAAGCCAAAGGTCCGCGGCGCGGTGACGCCAGCCGGTAATGACAACAACTTGATCTTACGGGTTAATTCTAAAAGCGCAGCGGCTTCGCCTGCTGCACCTGCGGCAAAGCTCGCACCTGAGCCAATACTGCGTCCGGCAGTTCGCCATCAATCTCGATCAGCGCCACCGCATTCCCGCCCGGCGCGTCACGACCGACATGGAACGTCGCGATATTGATGCCGGCGTCGCCCAGGGTCGAGGAAAATTTCCCGATGAAGCCTGGTTTGTCCAGATTGGTGATGTAGATCATCGAGGCGCCAAATTCGGCATCCATGCGGATGCCCTTGATGTTCACGATGCGCGGCCGCCCATCGGCAAACACCGTTCCAGAGACGTGTCGCGATTGGCGCTCGGTTGTAACCGTCACGGTGATCAGGCTTTCGTAATCCTCAGGCATCTCGCGCGTGATTTCCTCAACCACGATGCCGCGCTCTTTGGCCACGACCGGCGCGGACACGACGTTGACATCGCCGAGCATCGGACGGAGCAGGCCGGCAAGCGCGGCTGAGGTGAGCGCCTTTGTATTCATCGGCGCGACCGCGCCTTCATAGGCCAGTTGTACTTTGCTGATTCCGGTTTCGGTCAGCTGCCCTGCAAACGAGCCCAGCTTCTCGGCCAATGCGATGAACGGCTTGAGCTTGGGCGCCTCCTCGGCGCTGATCGAGGGAAAATTGATGGCGTTGCTGATTGCCCCGCGCAGGAGATAGTCCGACATCTGTTCTGCGATCTGAAGCGCGACATTTTCCTGCGCTTCGCTGGTTGAGGCACCGAGATGCGGCGTGCAGACGACATTGGGCAGATTGAACAGCGGATTATCGGTCGCCGGCTCGGTCACGAAAACATCGAACGCGGCGCCGGCAACTGGACCGTTTTTGAGCGCCTCGGAGAGCGCGGCCTCGTCCACCAAACCGCCTCGCGCGCAGTTAATGATGCGGACGCCCTTTTTCATTCTCTTGATGGCATCGACATTGATGATGTTGCGGGTCTTGTCCGTCAGCGGCGTGTGGAGGGTTATGAAATCGGCGCGCTTCAGCAGATCATCAAGCTCGACTTTTTCGACACCGAGGTCGGTCGCGCGGTCCGGGGACAGGAAAGGATCGTAGGCGATCACTTTCATCTTCAGCCCAAGCGCGCGGTCGGAAACGATCGAACCGACGTTTCCGCACCCGATCACGCCGAGCGTCTTGCCGAACATCTCCACGCCCATGAACTTGTTCTTTTCCCACTTGCCGGCGCGCGTCGACGCATCGGCTTCCGGAATCTGTCTCGCCAGCGCCAGCATGAGCGAGATCGCATGCTCCGCCGTCGTGATCGAATTTCCGAACGGCGTGTTCATGACAATGATGCCGCGCGCCGTGGCTGCCGGAATGTCGACATTGTCCACGCCGATTCCGGCTCTGCCGATCACCTTCAGGCTGTTGGCACGCTCGAGTATTTTGGCGGTGACCTTGGTGGC
>DAISKM010000413.1:0-3889 GCA_036820945.1 Pseudolabrys sp. | reverse complement strand
GTCATTGGCCGAGCCGTTGTCGGAATTGTATTGGCACATCGGCGAGACCACGACCCGGTTCGGCAGGGTCAGGCCGCGCAGGGTGATAGGTGAGAACAGAACGCTAGCCATTGGGAGGACTTCCTTTCAGTGCAAAAAAATTCAAATGCCGGCACGGTAGGCGTGAATGGCGACCACCAGACAGCAGATTGCCCAGAATACGCAATACTCGATGCCACCGATCACCCAGATCCAGCTTTTTGTGACCTTGTAGGTTGCAGCGGCCGCCACCAGCAAGTGGATGAAGGCGATGAACGCGACAAACGGCAGATAGATGCCAAAGAACAATCCGATGCAGAGGACGGTCTCGATCGCTCCCGCTATGTACATCCATGTTGCCGGTGGCTTGAAGCCGGCCTTGACGAAAAATTCGAGCGTCGCCGGCACCGTGATCTTCCCGATGATGTGGGGAATGAAGAACACCGCGCATGCAATGCGCAGAATGTTGAAACCGTCGAGCAGGTTGAATTTGTCAGCCAGCGACATCTGGTTCCCCCCGGTGGTTTTGTTGAAAATTGCACTTCTTGGCGCGTGAGCCAACCCTGCCACATGTCGCTATAGCTTGCGCCCCTTGAGCCAGGCTTCCCCTTTGGCATAGAGGGCTTCGAGGTCGGGGCCGTCGAGGCCAGGCATGTCGCGTTTGACCTTGTAGCCGATTTTCGTCTGCAGGTAGGCGAGGTGACGATAGCCCTCCGGAAACTGGGCCAACAGGCTCACATCGAGGTTGAGGGTTGCCGACGGATCGACTGGATCGAGCCGGTCCTTTTCGTAGGCGAGACGGCGCAGCACGATGCCCCATTTGCCTCGGCGCTTCTCAAGGAAATCGTAGAAGCGGCCGGTGCACACGACGTCGCAGACGACACCTTCAACAGGAGCTCGTTGCGAGATCGTCATCTTGGTCTGCGCAATTGCGCGCTTGCCTTTGATGTCGATGCTCATGCCGCCCAGCATATGCATGATGCGCACCCCGCGATCGTAACCCTCCTGGCTGACGCGGATGAATTCTTCATACGAGCCCTGAAACCAGGTCGCCCACATCTGCCCGTCCTTGTGCCAGACCGTCCGGAAACGGTCCCACATGCGGGCGTCACGCCAGAGCACCCAATTTTCGATCAGCGCCCGGATTGCCAGGCGGTCTGCCGTATCGCGCGCCATGGTGTTCCCCCCGGTAACCTCTCGTCATGCCCGCACTTGTTGCGGGCATCCATGTCTTGCATGATCAACCATAAAGGCGTGGATGGCCGGGACAAGCCCGGCCATGACTTGTCGGAGGAAGTCATGCCGAGGCTTGCCGGTAAAGCCGCAATCGTGACGGGTGGCGCAAAGGGAATTGGGCGGCATTATTCGCAGGCGCTCGCCGCCGAAGGCGCGCGCGTGATGATTGCCGACATTGCCGACGGCAGCGAGCTCGCCGAGGAGATCGCCGGCCGGCATGGCGCGAATTCGGTGGCGAGCGTCAAGTTCGATGTGAGCGACGAAAAACAGGTGCAGCGCCTCGTCAACCAGACGATCGATCGCTTCGGCCAGATCGACATTTTGGTCAATAACGCCGCGCTCTATGCCAAGCTCAAGCCGCGCAATTTCGTCGAATGGGACAATGAGACCTGGGATCGTGTCATGGCGATCAACGTGCGCGGACCATTTCTGATGGTGAAGCACGTCGCGCCGCACATGATGGAGCGCCGCACTGGAAAGATCATCAACATTGCATCGGGATCTCCGTACAAAGGCGTGCCGCGCATGCTGCCTTATGTGACGTCCAAGGGTGCGATGCTTGCGTTCACGCGATCCTTGTCGCGCGAGCTTGGCGAATACGGCATCGCGGTCAATTCGCTCTCGCCCGGCTATACGCTCAGTGATACCGGGCTCGAAAATGTAACCCACGTCGAGGAGGAGCGTGTGCACGTGCGCAACAGCCGAGCCTTCAAGCGCGACGAATATCCCGAAGATCTCCTCGGCGCGCTTCTATTCCTGGCCTCAAGCGATAGCGATTTCGTGACCGGCCAATCGCTCGTGGTGGACGGCGGCTCGATCAACAACTGAAGCAGGAAAGCGTTGAATGATGAAAATAGATGGCAGGTGCCATTGCGGCTACATCAGCTATGAGGCCGAAATCGATCCGGAGACGGTGGCAATCTGCAACTGCACCGATTGCCAGACTTTGTCGGGCTCGGCGTTCCGCACCGTGGTGCCGACGGAGAAGGGAAGCTTCAGGCTCCTGTCAGGCGAGCTGAAGATTTACGTCAAGACGGGAGAGAGCGGAAACAAGCGGCCACAATCGTTTTGTCCACATTGCGGATCGCCGATCTATTCGACCAGCACGGATCCTGACCCGAAGGTCCATTCGCTTCGTGTCGGCACGGTCCGCCAGCGCGATCAACTCGCGCCCAAGCTGAAATACTGGTGTCGGTCGGCGCAGCACTGGACCTCCGGCATCGAAGCGCTGCCGGGTTACGAAAAGCAGCGGCCCTAAGCCCGGCCAATCGGCGGTGCCGCCGCCCGCTACATAGCCGCCATGCCTCCGGGTTTCGCGGGTTTAAGCGGACTGCGCGGTGAGCTATATTTGTTGCAAATGGCACGAACGGTTCACGGAGGACTCCAATGACGCTCGCGATTGACACCGCGAAGACCGGAAACAAGCACAACATCACGGGCGCACGTCAGGCCTACTACGACAAGATTTCCAAATATCATCTCGCGCCATTGTGGGAAGTTCTTAAGGGCCTGGTGACGCCTGAGCCGAAGACCCAGATGCAACCGGCGCTGTGGAAGTTTCCCGAAGTCGAAAAGCTGATGCTCGAAGCCGGCGAGGTCATCACCGCCGAGGAGGCCGAGCGTCGCGTGCTCGTGCTGGAAAATCCCGGCGAACCGGGCAAGTCGCGTATCACCAATACACTTTTCGCGGGTATCCAGTTGATCCTGCCCGGCGAAATCGCCGATGCGCACCAGCATGTCGCCTCCGCGATCCGGTTCGTATTGAAGGGCAAGGGCGCCTATACGGCGGTCGAGGGCGAGAAGGCGCAGATGGAGCACGGCGACTTCATCATCACAGCCAACTGGGCGCCGCACGATCATGGCAATCCGGGCAAGGAGCCGGTGATGTGGCTCGATGTACTTGATATGCCGACGGTCAATCATTTCCAGGCATCGTTCGCGTCGCACTTCGACGAGAAGATGCAGAATGTCAATCACCAGGACGGCGACTCGTTCGAGCGCTACGCGACCGGCGTGCTCCCTGATGGTGCACCGATTCATCTCAACCGCTCGCCCGTGATCAATTATCCCTATGCCAAGATGCGGCCGATCCTGGAGCGGCTGAAATCAACGGGCGACATCGACAGCCGTCACGGCGCGCGCGTGCGCTATGCCAATCCGATCAATGGCGGCCCGGTGCTGCCGACCATGGGTGCCTGCCTTGCGCTATTGCCGAAGGGCTTCAAGGGCGAGCCCTACCGCTCGACCGACGGCACGATCTTCGCGGTCGCAGAGGGCCAAGGCACCACGGTAATTGACGGCAAGCCATTCGAATGGAGCGTCAACGACGTCTTCGTCGTGCCGCCGTGGAAAAGCTATTCGCATAACGTGACCGGTAGCGACGCTGTCCTGTTCTCCATATCGGATCGCCCGGCGCAGGAAGCGCTCGGCATGTGGCGCGAAGGCAACTGATCCTCCCTAGTATGGCGTCGCAGGAGCTTCGCTAGGCTTTGCCTGCTTGCGTCGGAACCAGTCCAGCGCAAGCAGGATAACCGCGGCAGTGATGCCGGCGGCATTGATCAAGACCGCACCCTGGAAGCTTTCCGGCGGCAGCACGATTGCAATTGATGCTACCGCATACAGCAGCCGTCCGACG
>DAISKM010000412.1:0-3910 GCA_036820945.1 Pseudolabrys sp. | reverse complement strand
ACCATGCCGAGCAAAAGCACGCCCTTTACGCCCTCGTCGATCCTATTTCGCCCCCGCCGAAACCTGTGCTCGCCGGGCTTTGGTGGAGGCGCCGGGTACTGCCCCCGGGTCCGATGGGTTTATTGCGACGGCCGTTTATCGCCATAGCCGGGTTGCCCCGGCACAAGAAATATAAGCACTGAAGGTTACCGAAGAAAGAGCGGCAATTTGCATCGTAAATATGTGGTTATAGGCGCGGTGGGGCCGTGTCCGCATAGGCATAAGAATAGGGGCCGGGAAATTCGCCGACCGGAACCAGGTGGGTCACCACGTTTCCGAAATCCCCGCCGGGAAGCCAGGCATGGAGGTGCAGGGAGGGAGGCTCGATCCTGAACACTTCCGGCCAGCGCGGTTCGAACTCGAGCGTGACCGCCTGCTCGCCCGCCGGGCAGATGCTGGCTGCAATGCCGGCGAAGGTGCTCTGTGCGGCGCGATGAACATGGCCCGCCGCCAGCAACTGGATGCGCGGGTGACGTTTGAGGACCGCCGCCAACGAATCTGCATTCCGCAGCCGGATCGCGTCCGTATACATGATGCCCGTATTGAAGGGCGGGTGGTGCAAGAACAGAAGCGCCGGCCGCGTGGGGCTCACGGTCAGCGTAACTTCGAGCCACAACAGCGTCGCTGCGTCGAGCTCTCCATGCGGCGCGCCCGGCACGGTGGAATCGATCAGCACAATATCGACGTCGCGTACGCTCCTCATTGAATTGAGCGCGCCGTCACCCGGCCCATAGGATGGATCGGGAAAGATCTTTCGCATTGGCGTCCGGCGATCGTGGTTGCCGGGGATCACGGCAAACGGAATTTGCAACGCGCCGAGCAAGGTCCTTGCATGCTCGTACTCTTCCGGCAGCGCAGAGTCCGCGATATCACCCGAAATCACCACCAGGTCAGGCCGCGGCGACATGGCGTTCAGCGTATCGATCGAGCGCAGGAGCGCGGCCGCAGTGTCGACGCGACCGTAGGCCAGCGCGCCTGGCCGCGTGATGTGCAGATCGGAAATCTGAGCGATCAGAACAGGTCGCGCAGCCACAGTCGGCTCCAGGCTGAAATCGCCGCCGTTATGGCACCACATCGTAAACATTCGATGTTCAGCCGACCGCGACGAAGCTATTCCCAAGCCGCATCGGCATTAGGCGGTAGATGCCCTAGTCGGTTTTGCCGGGGCGGGATAATTTTGTCGCCATGTCAGCTTCTGCAGGCGCGACCACGCCATCCGTTACTCGCCCCAAGTTGTCTGAATTGTTTCGCGCGTTCGTCATCGTCTCGATTTCCGGGTTCGGTGGCGCGCTTCCATGGGCGCGGCGGATGATCGTCGAACAACGCGGGTGGATGACGGCAGAGGAATTCAACGAAGCCTTCGCCCTGTCCCAATTCCTGCCGGGCCCCAACGTCGTTAATTTCTCCGTGGTGTTTGGATCGCGCTTTGGCGGTGCACCGGGTGCCGCGGTCGCGCTCGCCGGCCTGATGGGGCCGCCGCTGATCATTGTCACCATCCTTGCGTTTCTCTATGCGCGCTTCGGCGATCTTGAGGTGCTTGGCCGTATCCTCGCCGGCATTACGGCAGCTGCGGTCGGTCTGCTGATCGCCGTCGTTGCGAAAATGGCTGCACCATTGTTTCGCAAGCGTTGGGACTGGGCGCCTCTCATTGCGATCGCGGCTTTCATCGGCGTCGCAATCATCCAATGGCCATTGCCATGGGTGTTTTTTGTGCTTGCGCCGATCAGCATCGCACTTGCGTGGATAAAACGATGAATGACAATCCGCTGATCGCGCTGGCCGGCTACTTTGCACTGCTGTCGTTGTTTGCGGTTGGCGGGGCCAATGCGGCGATCCCGGAGATGCATCGCATTGCGGTCGAGGTCATGCATTGGATGAGCGATCGACAGTTCGCCGACAGCTTCGCGATTTCGCAAGTCTCGCCCGGACCGAACATCATCATTGTGACGCTGATCGGATATCACGTCGCCGGTCTGGCCGGCGCGGCCGTTGCGACCGCTGCGATGTGCGGGCCAACTTGTGTGCTGGCCTATGTCGTGGCCCGCACATGGGATCGCTTCAAGGAGGCGCGCTGGCGGATCGCCATCCAGGCGGGGCTGGTTCCTGTATCGCTGGGATTAATAGCCGCCAGCGCCTTCGTGCTCGCGCGCAGCGCAGACCACAACATTTATGCCGCTGGGATTACAGGGGTAACCGCGATCGTCGGGTTTGCGACTCGGATCAATCCACTGTGGATTTTCGCAGTTGGCGGTGTGCTGGGCTTGTCGGGTTGGCTGTAGCCGGAGCCCTCGAACATCCGTGCTTCCGGCGGGGCCGTATCGTGTGCTAGGGAAGTAATCGGCGGGGGCCGGCCCAAGAGCAAGAAGCAAGACCAAGAATAAAGAGCAGGGAGGAACAGGATGTCCGAGGGGGCGAAGACCTCCGCGAACGGGGGCGGGTTTCGCTTTAAGGTACGCGGGCCGCGCGATTTTTACGGTGGCCTCGCGTTAATCGCGCTTGCCATCATCGCAATCTGGGCCTCGGGCGATCTTCCGGGTATGCACGGCTTCGCATTCGGTCCCGGCACCGCGCCGCGCCTCTTTGCCAGCCTCCTCGCGATCGTTGGAGCGTTGGTTGCACTCAGCGGCCTGCTCTTCGACGGTCCTCCTCTCGAACACTATGCGATCCGCGGGCCCCTGTGGGTGGTACTCGGAATTCTCGCTTTTGCCGGCATGATCCGTGGCTTCAGCCTCGGCTTCATCAGGGTTCCGCCGCTTGGCTTGATCCCGTCCACCTTTGCCGCCTTCATGATCTCCATCTGTGGGACTACCGAGATGCGCTGGGTGGAAAGTCTGATCGCGGCGGTGGCGATGACGGCATTTTGCGTTGCGCTGTTCGTCTATTTGCTGGGGCTGCCGTTCCAGCTTTGGCCCTGGTACTGAGCGGAAACCGTCATGAGTGAACTCCTCGCCAATCTCGCGCTTGGTTTCTCTGTCGCCGCGCATCCATACAACATCGGATTTTGTCTGCTTGGCGCACTTGTCGGCACATTGGTGGGTGTTCTTCCTGGCATAGGCACCGTCGCGACGGTTGCGATGCTCCTGCCGATCACCTTTGGCCTGCCTCCGGTCGGCGCGCTGATCATGCTCGCCGGAATTTACTACGGCGCTCAATATGGAGGCTCAACGACCTCAATCCTTGTCAATATTCCCGGTGAGGCGGGCTCCGTTGTTACATGTCTCGACGGCCACCAGATGGCCCGGCAGGGCCGCGCCGGTGCAGCACTCTCGATCGCCGCCATCGGTTCGTTCTTTGCCGGATGCGTCGCGACGGTTCTTGTGGCGGCCCTCGGCGTGCCGCTGACCTCTCTCGCGCTTCTGTTCGGTCCGGCAGAATATTTCTCTCTGATGGTGCTTGGTTTGATCTTTGCGGTGGTGCTCGCCAAGGGTTCGGTGCTCAAGGCCATCGCCATGATTCTCACCGGGCTGTTGCTGTCCATGGTCGGCTCGGATCTGGAAACCGGCGCCGGCCGCATGACATTTGACATCGCCGAATTGTCCGACGGCATCGGTTTCACCAACGTGGCCATGGGCCTGTTCGGTTTTGCCGAGATTATCCGAAATCTCGAAATGTCCCAGGAAAGCCGGGATATCGTGAAGGCCAAGATCAAGGGCCTGATGCCGACCCGGCAAGACCTGATCGATGCGTCGGGGGCAATTGCCCGCGGTACCATTCTTGGCTCGCTGCTTGGCATTCTGCCGGGCGGCGGTGCCGTCGTCGCTTCGTTCGCCGCCTATACGTTCGAGAAACGTATCTCGAAGACGCCGGAGCGGTTCGGCCGTGGCGCGATCGAAGGTGTTGCGGCGCCGGAAAGCGCCAACAACGCGGCGGC
>DAISKM010000411.1:0-3918 GCA_036820945.1 Pseudolabrys sp. | reverse complement strand
CAAACGCACGCATGTCGGTAGAGGAGTCTGTCCGCCATTTGCCGACGCTCTTCGAAGCCGCCAAGCAACTCGCCACACACCTGGGTCAGGATTAGGTTGCAGGGGGCTGGGGCGCAGCATGGCACTGAGTTACGATGAGATCAGCGAGATTCTCAAAATAATCGATGGGAGTTCGTGCGACGAGTTCGTGCTTGAAACCGGCGACATCAAACTTGTTGTTCGCCGTCATGGTGTCAGTGGATCGGCGCCCTCGATCGAATCGGCCAATACCACAAGCACTGCTCCGTCACCGGGCGCGCCGATTGAGCCAGCGCCTCGACCGAGCGCCACCCGCAGCGGGGTGGCCGCGAATATGGTGCCAGCACCAATGGTTGGTACGTTCTATCGGTCACCTTCCCCCGGGGCGCCGCCATTCGTTGAAGTAGGCAGCAAGGTAACTAAAGGCGATCCTATCTGCATTATCGAGGTGATGAAGCTATTCACGACAATTCACGCCGAGTGGAGCGGCACGGTCACGGAAATCGGCGCCGAAAACGCGAGCCTAGTGGAGTACGGACAGATGTTGTTCGTGATTGTGCCGGATTAGTCGAGACAACAATATTACAGGCGTCGCGGTCGAACATAAGCGTCGAATGCGGAGCATCTTATTGGACCACTCCGGACAGTTGGTGCGCATCACGGGAGAGGAATCATGAAGCCCAATCTGACCAACCCCGGCAAAGTTATCATTACCGTCGCGACGACCGGTGGCCTGCACGGTAAAGAATCAAATCCCGCATTGCCCGAACAGCCCAAAGATATCATTCAAAATTTCCACGATTGCTATAACGCCGGCGCGACCGTCGCCCATATGCACGTGCGCGATAAGCGCGGAGTGACGACCGCCGACCTCGATGTCTATGGCGAAGTGATCGAAGGAGTGATGTCGCATTGCCCGGGAATGATTACGCAGGTCGGCAACGGCATCGGACTACGCTATGAAAACCCAAAAGCGGAAGGTGAGCCGTTTTCGCTGGAAGAGCGGATGAATCTGCTTAACATTCGACCGCAGCCGGATCAGCTCACGCTCAACCTCGGCACGTTCCATTTCGAACACAAGAACACGGAATTTCTGTTTCCCAACTCGAAAAAATGGAACGTCGAATTTGTATGTGGCTGCAAGAAACGCGGCATTCGCAATGAGCTCGAGGTCTATGACCTCAGCCACATACAGAATGCCATTGAGCTGATGGAACGCGGCGCGCTTGAACCGCCGCTGCATTTTAGCTTCGTACTGGGCATCAAGGGAGGAATCCCGGCAACACCGGCAAACCTGCTTGCCATGCTCGATGCCATTCCGGACGGCTCGTCCTGGCAGGTGGTGAGCATCGGCAAGTACCAACTGCCATTGAGTACGATGGCCCTCGCCTTGGGCGGCAATATCCGTGTTGGTATGGAAGACAACGTTTATTTCAGCCACGGTGTGCTGGCGGTGAGCAACGCGCAGCTGGTTGAACGCGCCGCCCGCATTGTGCGCGAGCTCGGCCGCGAGATCGCCTCGCCCGAAGAAGCGCGCGACCTCATGCATCTTGGACCAACACCGCAACGACCGCCATCGGCCGCGCGCGCGTTATAATGCGATGATGATGACGGCGGGCACCATTAAGATCCTGACAAAGAGAGGGGAACGAAAATGCAGACAAACACACAATCGGCTGGCTTCGGGACCTCGATCCGCACGATTGCATTGGCCAGCGCCATCGGCACAACCATCGAATGGTATGACTTTTTTCTGTTCGGTGTGGTGACTCCACTCGTGTTCAACAAACTTTTCTTTCCCAACTACGATCCGCTGGTCGGCACTTTGCTCGCTTACACAACGTTCTTCGTCGGCTTCATATCGCGACCGTTCGGCGGCATCATTTTCGGCCATTACGGTGATCGTATCGGCCGCAAAACCGTGCTGGTTCTCACGATCCTCATTATGGGAATCGCGACGTTCCTGATCGGCCTGCTGCCGACTTATGCTTCGGTCGGCATTTGGGCCCCGGCCATGTTGCTTTTCCTCCGCATCTTCCAAGGCATCGGCATCGGCGGCGAATGGGGCGGCGCGGTGCTGATGGCAGTCGAGCATTCCCCGGCCGGAAAGCGCGGCTTCTATGGAAGCTGGCCACAAATCGGAGTGCCGGCCGGTCTTCTGCTGAGTTCTGGGATGGTCTACCTGCTATCCTACCTTCCCGAAGCCGACTTCCTCTCGTGGGGCTGGCGCATCGCCTTTCTTATCAGCGCGATACTGGTCGCGGTCGGTCTCTATATCCGCTTGAAGATCATGGAGACGCCGGCCTTCACGCGCATTCAGGAATCCGACAAGGTCGTCCACGTTCCGTTCTTCGAGCTGTGGCGAACCCACGGCAAAAACACCCTGCTCGGCCTGGGCGCCCGTTATATCGAAGGCGTGACCTTCAATATCTTCGGTGTATTCATTGTCGGTTACGTCGCCAATTCACTGGGGTTGCCGCGGCAGACGGCTCTGGCCGGTGTGATGATTGCATCGGCGATCATGATCATCACGCTGCCGATCTACGGCAACCTGTCCGACCGAATCGGCCGTCGCCGCATGTTTGGCGTTGCCGGACTGCTGATCGGCATCTTGTCCTTCCCCGCCTTCTGGCTGATGCAAACGAAGGATCCGCTGTTGATCTGGATTGCGATCGCAGTTCCGTTTGCAATCGTTTATCCAGCCGTCTACGGCCCGCAGGCAGCCCTGTTCTCGGAGCTGTTCGATACGCGCGTTCGCTACACCGGAATATCGTTCGTCTACCAATTCTCCGGTATCTACGCGAGCGGCCTGACCCCTCTCATCGCCACGGCTCTATTGCCGGCCGGCGGCAACAAGCCGTGGCTGATCTGCGGCTATGTCCTCCTGGTGAGCATCATCAGCGCAGCCTGCGTCTTTGCAATGACCGAGGCGCACAAGCGCGACATGGCCGTCGATAGTCGATGAGCGGCATTTAGAACCGCAATGGGATCGACATGGATCTCAATTTAAGAGAGCGCGTCGCGGTCATAACTGGCGGAGCCACAGGCATTGGCGAAGCCATCGCCCGCGCACTCTCGGCGGAAGGCTCCACGATTTGCATTCTGGACCGAAACGCCGAGGCCGCGCACAAGACCGCCTCGGCAATCGCCGAGAGCAGCGCGCCGGCGCGCGCCGGCGCCGCCGATGTGGCCGATGTCGCCGCGGTTAAGCGCGTGATCGCAGAATTCGTGGCCAGCTTTAAGCGTATCGACATTCTGGTGAACGCGGCCGGATTGCTCTCGACTGGGCCTGCCGCCGATTTGCCCGCCGCCGAATGGCAAAAACTGAGCGCGGTTAACCTCACCGGCGTGCTCTACTGCACGCAGGCCGCGATCCCATTCATGCGTCAGCAACGCTATGGGCGCATCATCAATATTGCCTCGGTCGCTGCAATGCGCGGCGGCGGGACGGTCGGCAACGCTCTTTACGGCGCAACCAAAGCCGGTGTTGTGGCCTTGACCATGGGATTTGCCCGCGAACTCGGGCCGCACGCCATCACCGTAAACGCCATCGCTCCTGCCATTGCTGATACGGCGATGACGCGTGCCGTGCTCACTGACGAGGTGCGGTCGAAAGTATTGGAGAGAATTCCGCTCCGGCGCTTGACTACCCCGGCCGATATTGCCGATCTGGCTGTGTTTCTTGCGTCCGCGCGCGCGAGCTTTATCTCCGGCGCCGTCATTCCTGTGGACGGTGGCATTCTAACCACATAGTGAGGAAAGGAGCCTGCGCAGATGTGGCTGTATCCCCGAGAGCGGACATTTCGGAGCTAACGCTGCCTCTCGGCGGTGCGGCGTAAATTGAGCGCAACGCTCAACGGGGCACATAACCCAAGTACGACCGGCGGTGTGACACGTCCT
>DAISKM010000410.1:1467-3919 GCA_036820945.1 Pseudolabrys sp. | reverse complement strand
GCAGCTATCCGCAAAAAGCCGCTAGAGTTGGTTAGATAATTGAAGCTCATCGTCGGCTCCTGGCAGGGTGAGGGCAGAAAGCGGGTGTTCCCTAATATCACTCTAGGCGAACATCTTCTGCGCGCTGTGATGGCCATCACAAAAAGGCGCAATTTCCCAAGCCTTTTCAGAGCCGCTGCAGGCGCAGCTTGGACCAGCCGTAACTGATAGTAGCTGTGCAACGTCTGCCCGAGGCGCGATCAGCGCCCGAGCCAAACAAACGGGGCTGCCATCGGTATCGGGCGGATGGCAGCCCCGTGGCCAGATATTCCTCCTGTGCAGAGAGGACACGGAAAGATAGTCCCGCTCGATCAAACGCGGCGGTACGACTTTGCTCCTTGCACAAATTTGGTCGGTGGTTGCAGGCGCGCAACAGGCCGCTGCACTAAATTCACGCCCGTCGAATGCTTGTCACGTTCGCTCCGTTCGCTTTTGCGATGGCGACGTTGAGATGGCTGGCCCACAAATCGAGCGCAGCCTTTTTCTCGGCGGCATAAGTCGATCTGTTATAGGTCCCGGCAACGCCATCCTTATGGCCGCTGATGTGATTAAGAACAGCCTCAATCACATGAGGCTGGACGCCCAGGTCAGCCATGCCTGTTGCTGCCGTTCGGCGCAGGTCGTGCAACGTCCAGGCTTTAACACCGCAGGCCGTGTCGAGCGCAGTTTTGCTTTTCGACCAACCGGAATATCCGTCTTGTCCGATACCGAACACCAGATCACGGTGAGGGTTGCAGCTTCGCAGGATGGCCGTCGCTTCGCTCGCCAGCGGAATCCGATGTTCCAGTCCATTCTTTGTCCGGGCCGACGACAGCGTGATTAGCTTGGCGTCCAGGTCGATTTCTGGCCAGCGCAGGGCACGCGATTTCATCGCGTCGTTGCCCAGTAAGCATCAACAGTTTGACTATTCGCCGGTAATCGTTATCCGGCGCAGCCTTCCAGATTGCCGCCAGCTCGGCATCGGACAGCACCCGGTCGCGCGGCTTTGTGTCGAATGTATTCGTGCCAATGACGGGATTGGTCTCGCAAAGACTTCCCCAATTGCCCAACATAAAAGGAACTCAGTGTGCCGCGCGCGCGGTTTGCAGATGCGGAACCGCTTTCCTCAGCGATGGTCCGCAGGTGGGCAGCGATCACGGGACGGCTGACGGCACCCAAGGCCAGCTTGTGGAGGGGCTTCCATAGCCTTTTGAGATCGCCTTTGTATCCGACTACTGTTTTTGGTTTTAACGTCCTTTCGCACACGTCTAGGTAATCGCCCATGACTGCTGCGAAGACCAGACCCGAGGCGGCCCGTTTGCTTTCCTTTTCGGCTGCGGGATCTCTGCCGTCATCAACGGCGACCAGTATCTTGCGGGCGCGTTTGCGGGCTTCCACGAGCGTCAGGTTTGCCACTGAGCCGATAGTGTGGCGTCGCTGGATTCCAGCCTGCCTGTAATGAACGACGTACTTCTTGCTACCGCCCTCGCAGACGGACGCCGAAACCGCGTTGCTCGTCATCGAAGAATATCTCGTCGGTTTTGCCGTCCGAGAGCCTCAACTTGGAAACGCCTGGTCTGGGTGAGATTCATAGGCCCCTCTGAAGGTTTTGCTTTCAAATCCTGCTGCCCCGACCAATTGAACGATTGTTTCGCTGCGTTTTTCCCAAAGTGTTTCTGAAGCCGCTCTGACATCCGTTTCTGACGATGTTCTCATGGGCGTATGCCCAGGTCGTCGAATATTGGCGGGTCAAACCAGTTCGTCAGTGATAGACCTCCATCGACTACAAACGCCGCGCCGGTCACGTAGGCAGACACCCGGTTTGACAACACCGCGAGGGCCATGGGCGCGAGATCCTCACTACGGCCGAGGCGCCCTAACGGAATGTGACGCGCCAATGAGGGATCGGCCACGAAGCCGCCTGCGGCTATGGCGCCGGGCACCAGGGCGTTGACCCGAATCCCGAAACGGCCCAACGCCTTGGCCATTTCTTTGACCAGCATCGCCAATGCCGCCTTAGCCGTGCTGTAGTGGGGCAGGTTGCGTGGTGTGTCGGCATGCAGCGAGGTCAGCATCAGGAATGAGCCAGGCTCACGGGCTGCGATGAGTTGGCGAGCGAGCCCGCGTGCGAGGTGAAAACCGGCGTCGATGTTGACCGCGTGCATCCGCTCCCAGGTTTCTTCGGTCACAGCGAGCGCGTGATCAGCCTCGTGCCGCGCAGGCGCAGCGCTATGTACGAAGTGTGTCACCTGCCCGACGGCTGACCTTGCATCGGCCAGCAGCGCATCGCATGCGTCGCGTTTTGCCAGATCGCCGACCCACGCAATGGCCAGTTCAGGCCGGGGTGAGGCGGCCACCGCGGCAGCGACTGTATCCTGGCGCACGTCGGCGAAAACAGTTCGCAAACCTTCGCCGACCAGCGCTTGAGCGATGG
>DAISKM010000410.1:0-1457 GCA_036820945.1 Pseudolabrys sp. | reverse complement strand
TGGCACGGCCGATGCCATTCCCCGCGCCCGTCACCAAAGCTACGTCGCGCGCAGGGTCGAAGGGATTGTTCAGCACACTCATGTTTGTTGCTCACAACAGAGGCGATTTGATTTCCGGTCGCAGAGATCGCGAAGCTGGCGAGATCGTACAAGCGTGCGGCCATTCACGAAATCGAAACCGAAAAAATTGAACGCTCACGTCATTTTCGTTCGACCAGCAGCCGATCCGAATCATCTTTGAGTTGCACGCCTGAAAGGCGGCGGGACCGCATTTCGCGCATCAAGTATGCGAGTTTGAAGGCAGCGTCGGCGTATCCGACGCCTTCGGGTCGGATGTTCGAGATGCAGTTGCGGTCCGCATCCGTTGTCTGTGAGCTGGGCTGCCAGGTCAGGTACGCTCCCATGCTATCGGGTGCCGATAGGCCCGGGCGCTCACCGATGAGAATGGCTACGCATTTTGCTCGGAGCGCGTTGGCAGTGGCGTCGCCGACCGCAACCCGCCCTTGGCGGACGACAACCAGTGGAGCGATGTCCCAGCCTTCGGTGCGCAATGCCGGCACAACGTGAGCCAGGACCGGTCTCGCGTGCATCTGTATTGCGCGTGCAGACAGGCCGTCGGCGACGACGAGCGCAACGTCGTAACCGCTACCTTTTGCATGCTGCGAAAACGTGGTCTCGGCAGTTGACGCGAGGCGCCGCCCCACGTCCGGACGCCTCAGATACTGTTGCCGATCCTTGGACGCACTCGCGACCGAAAGGACCGGGAGTCCAAGCTCTGCGAGTTCGGCAATCAGCCGCGGTTCGTCGAGCGGTTCGTGCACCGCATCACGGGCCCGGGCGTGAGCGAGCTGCAAGTCGAGAAGCGGTTTCGTCGCGAGCGATGCGCCGGTTCTTCTCAGCCCGATGCGTGCAGGCGTCAGTCGGCGCAACGCAACCCACAGCCCGTCATCATCCGACGCGCGCTGTAATCTGCGGTCGGGCGGAGCGGCGGCATTGTGGTCGTCGGTCATGAGTTCAAGCCGAAAGCAGCGCACGGAAGCGGCTGGGCATATTGCGCGGACGGATTCGGTTCGCGGCGTCCATCAGACCATGTCGCTCGAGCCACGTCTCGAATTCCGGCGCAGGACGCCGCCCGAGCAGATCACGCATGGCAAGGGCGTCATGGAATGAGGTGCTCTGGTAGCCCAGCATCACGTCGTCGGCGCCAGGTACGCCCATGATGAAATTGACACCACTCGCGACCAACAGGGCCAGTAGCGCATCCGCATCATCTTGGTCCGCCTCGGCGTGGTTGGTGTAACAGACGTCGACGCCCATCGGCACGCCCATAAGCTTGCCGCAGAAATGATCCTCCAATCCCGCGCGTGTGATTTGCTTGCCGTTGAACAGGTATTCAGGCCCGATGAAACCGACGCCCGTGTTGGACAATAGCGGGTTAAATTGGCGCGCAACTGCAT
>DAISKM010000409.1:0-3946 GCA_036820945.1 Pseudolabrys sp. | reverse complement strand
GATCACCGCAACGGTCGGAGCGGTCGTATTCCTGCTCATCTGGCGGGCGATCCGGAGCGCCTGACCCGTCTTGCGGGCAGGAGGGAGCAGCCGTAAGTAGATGCCATGCCGGTTGTCCTTGACCTTGTGAAAAACCCCCGTCCACGGCACCCTGAAAAGGCACATCGGCCGGATTCCGCGGTTCTGCCCAAGCCTGCATGGATTCGCGTCAAGGCGCCGGTATCGCCGGGCTATTTCGCCACACAAAAAATCATGCGCGACAATGGCCTGCACACCGTGTGCGAGGAGGCCGGCTGTCCCAACATCGGGGAGTGCTGGGAGAAGCGCCACGCAACCTTCATGATCATGGGGGATACCTGCACGCGCGCTTGTGCGTTCTGCAACGTCAAGACCGGGCTTCCTGTCGCGCTCGATCCGGATGAGCCGGCCCGCGTGGCCGATGCGACGGCCAAATTGGGCCTGACGCATATCGTCGTCACCTCGGTCGATCGGGATGATCTGGCAGATGGTGGCGCGCAGCATTTCGCCGACACCATTCGTGCCATCCGCGCGCGTTGTCCGCAGACGACCATCGAGGTTCTCACCCCGGACTTCCTGCGCAAGGACGCTGCGCTTGAACGCGTGGTCGCAGCAAGGCCTGACGTGTTCAATCATAATCTCGAGACGGTGCCCTCGCGCTATCTCGCCGTGCGACCCGGTGCGCGATATTTCCATTCCCTGCGGCTTCTGCAGCAGGTGAAGGAACTTGATCCGGCGATGTTCACCAAGTCGGGCATCATGGTCGGTCTGGGCGAGGAGCGAAACGAGGTCCTGCAGGTGATGGATGATCTGCGTTCGGCCAATGTCGATTTTCTGACCATCGGGCAGTATCTGCAGCCCACGCGCAAGCACCACGAAGTCAAGCGCTTCGTGCCGCCCGAGGAGTTCAAGGCCCTCGAGAGCATTGCTTACAGCAAGGGATTTCTGATGGTGGCCGCCTCGCCCCTCACGCGCTCGTCGCATCACGCGGGCGAAGATTTCGCGCGGCTGAGAGCTGCGCGCGCCGCTAAATAGTCCTCAATGCCTCAATTCTCGACAAGGCGTCGCGTCCCGCACGCCGCCACCGATATGTTCGACCTGGTCGCGGATGTCGAAAAATATCCGCAATTTGTGCCGCTCTGCAGCGCGCTGAAAATGAAGAGTCGAACCGAAAAAGATGGCGTCACCGTCCTGGTCGCTGACATGACGGTGGCTTACAAGATTATTCGCGAAACCTTCACCAGCCGCGTCACGCTCGATCGGCCAGAACTGCGGATTTTTGTCGAATATCTCAGCGGACCGTTCAAGCGCATGCAGAACCGCTGGCGTTTCGTGCCGATCGGGAAGGACGCCTGCGAGATTGAATTCTTCATCGACTATGAATTTCGCAGCCGTACGCTCGCCGCGGTCATGGGAGCGGTGTTCGACGCGGCCTTCCGGAAATTTGCCGTCGCTTTCGAGCAGCGCGCTGACGAGATCCATGGCCGTCGAGCATAAACTCGTTTGTGCGGCGGCAGAAAAACGTCGACCTTGAGCTTGGCCTAGGGCTTATCGATCAGCTTCTCAAGCTGCTCAATCGCGAGAGCTCCCCTGGGGTTAGGGACCTCAGCGCGACGGATCCAATCTTTCAGATCATCGATATAGGTGTAGTCCTTATATTTCGCCGTCGAAGCTTCACGGTCAGGGCTCGGCTTTGACGCTTCATCGTCAGGGTTCGCCTTTGACCCTTCAACGTCAGGAGCCGGCTGTGAAGCTCCGACATCAGGGCTCGGCTTTGATGCCTCATCGTCAGGGCTCGGCTTTGACGCTTCAACGTCGGGGCTCAGATCTGAAACGGGAACCTTGTCGTTAGAACTAAAGATCGCGCCGTTACCATTGACGAAGACAGGCGTTGCCGCAACGACGAGGTCTTGCGCGAGGTCCGGAGGAAGACCGATAGCGAGGTCGTGCAGTTTATGCATGCCTTGATCTCCCGGGTGTATCGTGGTCCTGGGCCCATTCAAGGCATCGCCGACCTCGCGTGCCCACTTAGCTATAATGCCTTGGTAGGCGGAATTTTTTCGTATTGCTTCCCTGACGGCGGGATTGGCGCCGAGAAAGGCCTCCGCGAGTTTCGTAGGCAAACTTGCAGGCTCGCGTTTGCTCGCCTTCATCGCCCACCTGACGAGGGCTTTCGCCTGTTTTTCATTCGGGTCGTCACGAGTCTTGTGAGTTGAAGTGGACGAGCCGGGGGATGACGCCCAAATTCCGGCCTTTACGTTTTGCAGCGGCGCTTGAGCAGCCGACGACCCCGCCACATTTGGTTGAACTGAAGGGCTGACTCCGTCGATCTTCATTTTTGTGTCCACTCCAACGGCATAGCGCCGGTCTGACCCTGGCCCATCTGATTTCGCCTACTTCATACGTCTGCACCGGCGCAGGCGGTGTGCTGCAGGTGACAGGTTTTGTGCTTTTCAGCGGCACTAACCGGGAAAATTGTACGTGATAGAACTGCGATTTTCGGAAAATTTGAGGTGCGGGCGTGCTGGCGCGCACAAAACGAAACTGCCCCGGCGCGATCCGCCAGGGCAGTTATTTTTTGACGTTGGTCGACGTCAGGTGCGCGCGCGCATGCGAACCTGGAAGCTGTCGAACCCGAATTCAGCCACCTGCAGCCACGCATAGGCGTTGGAGCGATATGGCACGAGGCTGTCTAGCATTTTCTTGAAGTGCGGCTTGGTCTGCGAGAGTTCCGCATAAATTGTGTTCGCTGCCTTGTAGCAATCCTCGAGAACCGGCTGCGGGAACGCACGCAGCTGTGCGCCGCCTGCCATCAGGCGGAGCAATGCTTCCGGATTGACGTAATCGTATTTCGACAGCGTCCAGACCCAGGCGTCATTGGATGCGGTGATGATCGCCGATTGGTAAGTTTTCGGGAGCTCGCGCCATTTCGCCAGGTTGATGATGTTGTGCGACTGGCCGCAACCTTCCCACCAGCCGGGGTAGTAGTAGTACTTGGCGATTTTTGCAAAGCCGAGCTTCTCGTCGTCGTAAGGCCCAACCCATTCCGCTGCATCGATGGTGCCTTTTTCCAACGCCGGGTAGATGTCGCCGGCAGCGAGCTGCTGCGGCACCGTGCCAAGCCGTGTGAGAATCGTGCCGGCAAACCCACCAACACGGAATTTGAGTCCTTTGAGATCGTCGGATGTCTTGATTTCCTTGCGGAACCATCCGCCCATCTGCGCGCCCGTATTGGCGGCAGCGAAACCGATGCAGTTGTAGTCTTTCAGGAGATCGTTCAGCAGTTCCTCGCCGCCGCCGTGACGCAGCCACGAGATCATCTGGCGGCTATTGAGTCCGAACGGAAGCGCCGTGCCGAACGTGAAAGCCGGATCCTTGCCCCAGTAGTAATACATGGCCGTGTTGCCCATCTCGACAGTGCCGCTCTGCACGGCGTCGAGAACTTGCAAGCCCGGAACGATCTCGCCTGCGGCGAAAACCTGAATCTGGAATTTGTTGTCGGTGATTTCGGCAATCCGCTTGGAAAAGTACTCGCAGCCGCCATAGAGCGTATCGAGCGATTTCGGCCAGCTCGCCGTCAACCGCCATTTCACCTCCGGCGACGATTGCGCAATCGCGGGTGCGGTAACAGCGGCTGCGGCGGCTCCCAAACCGGCAGCCTTCAGGAATTCACGACGTTTCATTGGCGTTTCCCCTCGTTGACGCCGGCCCGCCGACCGAAGGAGATTTCACCACTGACTATTCGAAGCTCGCCTTCATTTTCGGCGACCGACGGGGCGATTTTACGCCAATCTGGGCAAAGCAAAAGCCCCAACCCGATGCTTAACGTGGCTGCGACGTCCGTAGGACGGCGTGCTTTCGCACGCCTATGCGCATCTGCGTCTTGCTTTATTCACAAAGGCGTGGATGGCCGGGACAAGCCCGGCCA
>DAISKM010000408.1:0-3958 GCA_036820945.1 Pseudolabrys sp. | reverse complement strand
CGTCGGCTATCTACAAACCCATCAGCCGGAACACCCGGTGATGCGGGCGTTGATCTCGGGCGACCGCGAGGCCTTCTACGACAACGAGATCAAGCAACGGGAACACACGGGCTACCCACCATTCGGGCGGATGGCCAGTCTTGTCGTCAGCGCAAACGAGCGGCACAGCGCGGAGGCTTACGGGCGCACGCTGGCCAATGCTGCGCCGAAGGACGAACATGTTCGCGTGCTCGGCCCGGCGGAAGCGCCGATTGCGGTGGTGCGGGGTCGTCACAGATTCCGGCTTCTTGTGAAATCGCCGCGCGCGTTCGATTTGTCGGCTTACTTGCGGAAATGGCTTGCCGAGGCGCCCAAGGCGCGCGGCAATGTGCGATTGGAAGTGGACGTGGATCCGCAGAGTTTTTATTGAGCTGGTTTGCCAGTCGCTTCCGCCGCCGTGGCTGAGTATCGCACAAGGGGCGGCTTCAGGCCGGCGCGATTGAGAGTTCGGCGCACGCTTGGCCGTGTCGCGGCGAATATTACCGCGGTACCCGAGCGCTTGAGCTTATTAACAAAAGCAACAAGCGATCGCGCTGCCGTAGTATCGATCAGGGGTACCTCCGCAAAATCCAGAACGAACAGCCGCGGTGTCGCTCCCAATCGTTCCAGCACTGTCAACACGCGAGCGGTGGCTCCGAAAAAGAACGCGCCGCTGATCCTATAAACCATGACGTCGCGGTTGGTGGCTTGTTCGGCATCGTAACGCGGACGGGCACCTGCGGTATCGGCAATATCGTCAAGCGTTGTTGGAACGCCGTCGACTTCTACCGCTTCCGCCATTCGATGCAGGAACAGCAGCGCGCCCAGTACAACGCCAACGGCGATGGCGGTGACGAGGTCGACGAAAATCGTAAGTAGAAAGGTCGACAGCAGTACGACTGCATCGCCACGAGAGCCGCGCAAAAGCGACCAAAACTCCTCCTTTTCCGCCATATTCCAGGCAACCACGGCGAGCACTGCGCCGAGAGCCGCCAGGGGATGTAGCCCACTAACGGTGCCCCTATCAGAAGAAAGATTAGCAGATAGACGCAATGAAAAATGCCCGACACGGGCCCGCGAGCGCCCGCGCGAACGTTGGTGGCGGTTCGCGCGACGGTCCCCGTGACACAGATGCCGCCGAACAACACCGAGGTGATATTGGCAACGCCCTGCGCGCTGAGCTCGCAATTCGACCGGTGGCGCCGGCCGGTCATGCCATCAGCGACCACAGCGGACAAAAGTGATTCGATAGCGCCCAGCAGCGCTATTGCGACAGCGTCGGGCAGCACCGCCTGGAGTTTTTCAAGGCTGAAGAGCCCCAGCAGGTCGCGGATCTGGCTCGCCGCTATGATCACGGCGATCCCGGCAGTGAAGCCTACAGTGACAGGAAACGGGATGTATTTGATGTACGTCCCGGCACGCAACAGCCCGATGGCAATGAGAATCAACCCCGCGACGATGGTTGCAAGGGCGAGACCGTCATAGCCATGCCTTTCAACCACGCCGGCGACGAGGCCGATGAAGGCGCCGGCAGGTCCTCCAATCTGAAAGCGACTCCCGCCGATAAGGGAAATAATGAGACCACCCACAATAGCGGTGTAGAGGCCGCGCTCAGGCGATGCTCCCGAGGCGATGGCGATAGCCATCGAAAGCGGCAGCGCGACAACGGCAACTGTGAGGCCGGAGATTGCATCGGCCCGCAGGTCTGGCCAGCCGTAACCTTCACGGAAAACCGTGACCAGCTTCGGCGTGAATAGTTCGATGAAGCTCGGTTCGGTGAGGGAAGCGGATGCGGTGCGGGGGGACATGCAGGGGGATTTGAATTCTCAAATACTTCAATTTTTGGGCGCCTGCCGCAAGGACCTGGCACCCCTCGGACATGATGCATTCACAGTTATTCGGGCATCTCATCATGCTGAATTGCAGAGTTTTTACTAACGTCAAGTTGCGAATTTCAGCCCGACGATTCCAGCCACGATCAATCCAATGCAGCCAAGGCGCAATGCCGTCGCCGGCTCGCTGAAAAGGTAAATGCCAAGTGCGGCGGTGCCGACAGCACCGATCCCGGTCCAGACGGCGTAGGCGGTTCCAACCGGCAGGTGTCTTAGCGCGAGCCCAAGCAGAGCGAGGCTGAGCGCCATGGCAGCAATGGTGAGCAGCGATGGGAGCAGCCGGGAAAAACCCTCGGTGTATTTCAGTCCGATCGCCCACCCGACTTCAAACATTCCGGCGAGCAACAGATAAAGCCACGCCATGGCCGCTCTCCTTTGACGTAGTCATTCTGGCATCTCATCATGACGCACGTTGGGCTGGAGCAAAACGCAAGCGGCTGCGGCGAAAATCATCGCAAACCCGATCATGTCAGGCAGAGTGAGGCGCTCGCCAAGCGCGATCGCCGATGCGCTGACGCCGATAACCGGCACCAGCAATGAGCCGAGCGAGGCGGTAATCGCCGGCAGCCGGTCGACAATCGACCACCACAAAAAATGCGCGAGGCCAACCCCGAACAATCCGACAAAGAGCACCGCTAAAACGGTGTCATTGTGGATTGGCCAGAGGTGCGGATGACCCTCGAAAAGGAATGAGCCGGCTGTGATGAACAACAGGCCGAACAGTAATTGCCAGGCAGCATTCGCCAGCGGCTCGATCTTCACTTTTGCCCATTTGATGTAGACAGTTGCAAACGTCCAGCTGAAGGCGCAGCCAAGCGAGTAAAAAACGAACGGCTGAAATCCGTGGGCGAACAATGGCCACAACAGGACCGTCAGGCCGACGACGCACAGTGCAAAAGCGAACCATCGGATTGCATCCAAACGTTCGCCGAGAACGAAATGGCTCAGCACGGTCGTCCAGATCGGCATCGAATAGGTGATAATGATGGCGCGTGTTGTCGCGCCACTGAGTTGCGCGAAGCCTGAGAGAATTTGAAATCCGGCAACGTTGAAAAGCCCGGCGATCATCACGTGGACATACTCGCCGCGTGGCACTTTGAGATGGTGCCTGCTGACGATGGCAGCCAGGAACAATGTCGTGGCGCCGATCGCCGAGCCCGCGACGCGCAGGCTCCACGGGCTGAGCTCGCGCAATGCAACCGCTGCCGCGATCCAGTTCAGCCCCCAAGCAAAAGCAAGCAGCACGACCAGCAGCTTGGCCGTTGTCGCGGCGTCGCCTTTCTTTATCGAGTTCGGCATTGCTGTTGAAACCAGAGCGAGCGGAGCGGCACTTTGTCCCTGCCCGCTATAGCGGTCAGGGGCTCGCGTGGCGAGCATCGCAGCGATGCAAATTTGTCGCCGGGCCTTGCGCGGGCGGTACTCGCGCCCTGATGCGGAACACGTGCGCTTATTGCACGCTTGTTCTCGCTGTGTTAGCTACGCGTCGATTTCAGGGGATTCCTGCGCGCTTCCCGCGACGTCCCTGGCGATCGGAATTCCCTCTTGAATTCCAACAGCTTGAGTCGCCGTTCGCGACGGCTTTTCGGCTTGTAAGTGAAATGTAGCGAGCGTCCCCACGTGGCAGGTGAAGATCCCCTCATCTCCGGAATGGCTGGTCGATACGCGACAGCGCTTTTCGAACTGGCGCTCGAGAATAAGGCCGTCGATGCCGTCAAGAAGGATCTTGATCAGTTCGATGCGCTCATGACCGAAAGCGCCGATCTCCATCGCCTCGTGCGCAGTCCGGTATTCGGTGCCGACGAGCAGCTCAAGGCGCTCTCGGCAATACTTGAGAAGGCGGGTATCACGGGACTGGCCGCCAATTTTCTCAGAGTCATCACCACCAATCGGCGACTGTTTGCGGTCCGCGACATGATCCGCGCCTATCGCATCCTTGTCGCACGGCACAAGGGCGAGATGGTCGCGCAAGTGACCGTCGCCGAGAAGCTAAGCGACACCAATCTCGACGCGCTCAAGAGTGCATTGAAGTCGGTGACAGGGAGCAAGGA
>DAISKM010000407.1:0-3964 GCA_036820945.1 Pseudolabrys sp. | reverse complement strand
ATGCACGCGGGGGATGCCGCCGGGCCCGAGGGAGGCCTCAATCACATGGGCCACGACGGTGCCGAAGCTCTCCACGAGCGCGATGCCACGGCCGACGCCGGCCGGAAGGGCCTCCCCCCAGCCGGCCTTCTCGGCGGCCGTCTCCAGCACCCGGCGGTGACGCGATCCGGCAGGGAGGAGATCGCGGCGGTAGCGGTAGGGGTCCTGGGACGCAGCGTGAGCGAGCTCATCGATGAAGCACCCGGTGGCGAAAACGTTGTTGTTCGGTCCCACTCCGCGCCAAAATCCGGTCGGCACGGCCGGGGGCTCGGCGCGTACATATTCAACGACGCGGTTCGGGATATCGTACGGCATGTCGATGGCGCTATCGACGGCGTCGATATCGATGCCGTTCTGAAACCCTGGCGGAAACCAGCGCGCCATGATCGACGAACCGGTCACCCGATATTTCCAGGACACAATCCTGCCGTTCGACAAGGATGCGGAGATCGTGTTGCGATAAACGGGTCGGTAAACGTCGTGCTGTATGTCCTCTTCGCGCGTCCACACGACCTTAACCGGACCGTCAACGTGCCGCGCAATACGGACGGCACTGTCGACCATGTCCACCTCGAGCCTGCGCCCAAAGCCACCACCGATATAGTGGTTGTGCACGATTACTCTGTCGACCGGAACCCCGGCGGCTTTCGCCGCAGCCTCCTGCGCCCGTGTCACGACCTGCGTGCCGGTCCAGATTTCGCAGCCGTCCGCCGTCAGATGAACGGTGCAATTCTGCGGCTCCATCGTCGCGTGGCCAAGAAGTGGCAGTTCGTAGTCGGCATCGTACCGCTCACCTTGGGCAAGGCCCTTGTTAACGTCGCCGACGGACTTGGCGACAACGCCGTCCTTTTTGCTGGCCGCGCGCAGGTCGTTCCAGATATCAGCCGAGCTGATCGTCGCGTTCGGTCCTTCATCCCAAGTCACGACGAGTCCATCCAGCCCTTTCTTGGCTGCCCACATATGATCGCCGACTACCGCAACCAGATCTTCGAGGACGATAACCTGTCGGACACCGAGCAGCGTCTTGGCGGCCCTGTCGTCGACCTGCTTCACCTTGCCGCCGAACACCGGACAGACTTTAAGCGAAGCGAACTTCATGTTCGGCACCATCGCATCGATGCCGTAGATGACTTTGCCGTTGGTCTTATTGGGAGTATCGAAACGTCTGATCGGTTTGCCGATCCAACTGAAATCCTTCGGATCCTTCAGCTTCGGCTTGTCAGGCGCCGGCAGTTTGCCCGCCGCATGAGCTAGTTCGCCAAAGCCGAGCGTGCGATTGCTCGCGGCATGGGTGACCTTGCCATCGGCGGCAGAACAGCTTGCCGGATCGACCTGCCATTTCTGAGCCGCTGCCTCGATCAGCATCGCCCGCGCCGCCGCCCCGGCCTCACGTAATTTGTCCCAGAATGCACGGATTGAGTTTGAATTTCCGGTGGCCTGAATTCCAAATATCGGGTTGGCATAGAGCTTGTCGTTTGGCGGCGCGTGCTCAAGCGCGATCTTGTCGAAGCTGGCATCCATTTCTTCGGCGAGGATCATGGCGATTGAAGTGTAGACGCCCTGCCCCATCTCGACCTGCGGCATGACCAGGGTTGTCTTACCGGTGCTGTCGATGCGAATAAAAGCGTTCGGCGCGAAATCCGGCTGATCGCGGAATTGCTCGGTCTGCTTGACAGGCGCCGCGCGCAATGGCCAGTGAAACGCGAGCACAAAGCCGCCTGCAAGGCCGCCGCTAAGAAGGGTGCGGCGCGAGACCTTGGGTTCCTGATTTGACGACATGAGGCCTCTTAGGTTTCACCCGCGGCGCGCTTGATGGCTTCGCGGATGCGAACATAGGTGCCGCAGCGACAGATATTGCCAGCCATAGCCGCATCGATATCGGCACTGTCGGGATGCGGATTTTTGGCCAGAAGCGCCGTCGCCGACATGATCTGTCCCGACTGGCAGTAACCGCACTGAATCACTTCAAGGTCGAGCCAGGCCTTCTGCACCTTGGCGCCCGTTTTGGTCGCTCCAATGCCCTCGATCGTTGTGACAGGATGGTCGCCGATTGATGCGACCGGAAGTAGGCAAGAGCGCACCGGGTTGCCGTCGACATGCACCGTGCAGGCACCGCACTGGGCAATCCCACAGCCGAACTTGGTGCCCGTCATCCCGAGGATGTCACGCAAAACCCAAAGAAGTGGTGTGTCGCCATCGACTTCAACCTGATGCGGCGTCCCGTTGACTTTGATGGTGAAGGGCATGGCTATCTCTCAGAATGGCAAATGAACGGCACTCCATTCACTCCCGATAGGAGCCGCACGCGATCGGTAGCGCAACCCGCTGTTAAGCTGGACGCTTGACCGTTCGGGATCACAGAATGCGCCTTCCCCGCGTATGAAGCTTGTATGGGAGTGCGACTATTTGTATTCGTCTGCGCAGACAACGAAGCGTACGATCGTGGGGACTGAAAAAATCGCTCACGGCTTTGGGGTGCAGCTGCGTGACGGAATATTTAGCAAGAATTTTCGCGTCTTTGGCACTCTTTCCTGTCGTGCGACACCTCTAACCATTACAAGTGACTGTCCACGATAAGCAGGCATGTGATGACAAAATTCACGGCTTACATCTTCGGCATACTGGTTGCGGCCTTGGTCACTATGGCATTTGCAAATCCGGGCCACGCGTTTGGCATGGATGAAGACCGATGGGCCTGTGAACAAGACGCGTTCAAATTCTGTAGCAATGAAATTCCAAACGTATCACGTATCACTGAATGTATGTTTAGAAATCGAAAGAAACTAAGCCCGCCTTGTCGCGCAAAATTCAAGTAATCGGACGGCGGGATGTTCTCGCAGAAGTCTCCTTGCATCATCGCGCTCGAAACGGAAGGGGCGGCCAGCCGCTGCAATCGATCGGCCGCACGACAACACCGGTGATCGGGGAGGAAGCTCACCGGCCACGGTGATCATAAGAGGACTGCGTGCGACTAATCGAGTTAAGGCCAGCAAAGCCTAAATTATTCCAAATATCGTCAGAAAAAGTGCCGCAGGTGTGACGAGTCGTCTTAACAACGATTTTCATATCTTTGGCACTCTTCACTGTCGCCTCACGTCCCAGCCGCCTATAAGCACGTTCGTCAGCGCCGATAGCAAAGGACTTTGAGGCCTACCATGAATCGCTTTTGGCACAACATCGGATTCGTCACAGCAATTGTCGTATTTGCTGTTATGGGATCTTCGGCGGTCGTAGCCACCGTATTCGATCTTGCGTTCCTTGCACCGAGCTGAATTCCGGCGACATCGTGTGAGAAGCAGGCTCTTTAAGAGATAGCCAGAATGGTGGACGCTAGTTTGATTTCAGCGGCCGCGGCGCTTGCTGGCGCAGCCACGGGCGGAGTTATGTCTCTCCTCGCTTCATTACTTGCTAACCACAAACAAGCCCGCGCTCAATGGCTTGCTCAAGACAGATCAGGCCGTGAAAGGCTTTATAAGGAGTTCATCGAAACCGCCTCAACATGCTACGTCGATGCACTCCAACACGACAAGCCAGACGTTCCAATGTTGGTAACCTTGTATGCAAAAACGAACCGCATGCGCGTGATATCGTCGCCTCAAGTTATTGCAAGCGCCGAGCTCGTAGTGAGACGAATTGTCGATACGTATTTGGAGCCCGACAGAACATTCACTCAAGTTCGCTCTATGGTCACAGATGGTTCGCTCGATATCATTCGCAACTTCAGCGAAAAGAGTCGCGCGGAATTTGACTCTCTTCGTGCGCAGCAATTCTGAAAGAGGCTGCTGGTTGACACGCCCCGGTCGCAATTGCGTTTCTGATTTCAGACCGGTTCGGTGAAATCCGACCCGATGTCAGCAAAAGCGTTAGAATATTGCTGCCAGGACTTTCTTGATGCCCGTCCCGAAACTGGGCGTGTTTCCTTCCT
>DAISKM010000406.1:0-3968 GCA_036820945.1 Pseudolabrys sp. | reverse complement strand
GCGCGTCAGCGTCCATGTCGTGTTGCGCGAGAGCACGTCGATCCTGCCGGATTGGAGTGCTTCGAACCGCCGGCTCGCATCGAGCGGGAAGTAGGCGACCTTGCTGGTGTCATTGAAAATTGCCGCCGCGATCGACCGGCATAGATCGACGTCAAAGCCGCTCCAGTTGCCGTTGTTGTCGCGAGCGGAAAACCCATAAAGGCCTTCGCTGACGCCGCAATTGAGCGTGCCGCGATCCCTCACGGCCTTGAGCACCTCTCCGTTCGCCCCGGAGGCAGCCTGGGCCACCACCATCGACAGGGCGAGCATCAGAAATGCCGTAGCCGACCGGCGATCGCTACGCCGCCCACGGGCGCGAAGATCCCGCAATTGCCTCATGACTTCCCCCGACGCTCGATAATCCTGGGGCTAAGCTAGCATATTGAAACGAGGCTGGTATAAGCGGCCGCGCGGATCAACCCTGCATTCCCGGATGCTCTGTCTTGAACAGGCTATGCAATCATGACTTTTGAACACCAGCGGTTCTCGCGCTCCGCGCTCGCGGGCATTGGCGGGGCGCTCCTTCTCGCGCTGCTGTCGCCGGCAGATGCACAGGACGTCCGTGGGCTGGAAGTCTGCACGGCCGAAAAGCAGATGGAGCGCCGCACTGGGTGCCTGCAGGCCAATGTCGAGTTTCTTCAGCAGACGCTCGCGAAACTTGCGCGCGAGACGCAGGAGAAGATTGCTAGCGCCGGGCGCGATCTTGCCGCGGCGCGGGCTGAAATCGCAGCGCTTAAGGCCACCGTTGCGAAACTCGACAGCGAGCTGGCGCAGCTGAAGGCAAAGGCCGAACCCGCCAACAAGAAGTAGACAGGTTGTGACTCGGCGGCTCAACTAGTCGGCGCAAGGGCGGAGGCCTGCTGACCCGCCCTGAGCGGTAAAAAAATTTGAAATACTGTGCCGCATGAATGTCCCGGCGATGCCCATAGGCGCCCGCCATGGGCCGCAATAATCGAGCGGCAAATCGCGAGGCCCATTCCCATTCCTGTCGGCTTGGTGGTGAAGAAGGCTTCGAAAATTTGCTCGGCGTTCTTGGGGTCGAGCCCAATGCCGGAATCTTCAACAGTAATCGAGATGCCATCTTCAGCAGGCATTGATGCAATGGCCAGGACACGCCGGCTTTCGTCTGTCGAGCTCATAGCCTCGGCCGCGTTCATGATCAGATTGAGGAGCACTTCCCGAAACTGGACCGGGTCAGCGGGGACTTGTGGAAGGTCAGGGGCCAGCGTTGTCTGAAGGGCGATCTTTCGCGAGCGTAGCTCGCCGCGGGAGAGATTGAGGACATCGTTTACAACTTCGTTGGTGTCGACCGGCACGCGACGGTTGGCATTCTTTTTGAACATCATGCTTATACTGGTAATGACTTCGTTGGCGCGGTGGCCATCCTGAGCGATGCTTGCCAACGCCGAGCGCGCCTCCTCGAGATTGGGCTCCTCTCTTTCGAGCCACCGTGTTCCGGCGTGTGAATTAGCTACGAGGGCCGCCAACGGCTGTCTGATCTCGTGCGCGATGGAAGCGACCATCGCGCCCATGGTCGTGAGCCGCGACACGCGGGATATTTCAGCCTGACGCATGATCTCGCGCTCACGCGCAACCTCGAGTTCGCCAAGCATTTCGTTGAAAGAAGCTGCAAGCCCGCCAATTTCGTCTCGACTTTTATAGTTAGAACGCAGCCCGTAGTTTTTGGTCTCGCGAATCTTGTTGGCCAAATCGGCGAGCTGCCTGATCGGAACGATCATATCCCGATAAGTCAAAAAGGCGACGAAGAGGCCGAGCATTCCAAGCGTTCCGATCACCAAGAGATTCAAAAGGCGTTGCCGTTGCAGATCATCAATGCGCTGTTTCAACAGCTGGTCGAGCTGTTGCTGCGTGGCTGCCCAGGCGTCGAGCGCGCTATTGACCGTGTCAGCATATGGTAACCCAGCCTGGGTCTTTTCAGCGCCGCTGTCGACGAAGGCGCGCAATGAATCAAGATAAGCGGTTGTTTTCGTCGCAAGGGCCGTAAGTGCTGGCTCGACAATCTTTTCCAGCGTTCCATCGGGAATCCCACGTTGGGCGATCCTGAGATCGTCGATTATGCCATCCATATTTGCGCGCAACAGACTGTCGAGTGCGATGAAGCGTGCTTTCTGCTCAACGAAATCGTTCGCTCCCGTTGGCGGCCGCGTCAACAATTGCGTTTTACCGATATCTTCAAGCGCTGAGGGCAAACGCGTCACAACGATGTTCTGCACGTGATAGGTTTCAAGAGCAGGATCCAGCGTTAATTTTGAATCGTCGCCGATACGAGCGGCAAGATCGCGCAGATATTTCAACGCAGCCAGATAGACATCGTCTGTCGCCAAACTGACGTTATTGTTGGTGTTGAAACTGAGCAGTGCCGCTGCAAGCGAGTTCACATCGCGATCTATGTGTAAGGTGCTGGCGCTCTCAGAGCGTGCCCTCGATAGTGAATCGAGAGAATCGCGCGCGGACGCATTTGGCAGCCCCGCCAGAGCTTCGCCCGCCCGTTTTTTCAACACAGTCACATAGATGGGGCGGAGCAACGCCAGGTATTTGCTGCCAACGAGCTCACTGCGCGCAAAATTGATAGCGATCTGCTTTTCAACCAGAAGTGCATAAGTCGCTACGCTTGTGAGCGCCAAGGACACGAGGCACAAAATCAGAAACTTGGTGCCGGCACGCAAATCCCTGAACATTAGGTCCCCGGTATCCCTCGCAATATTGCAACGTAGTCTAGTGCCGTATTCAGCTCTTGGTTATCCGAAAATGCCCGATCTAAATACCGTGCTGCACTAGCGTTGAGCGCGGTTTTTGCTTTTGTCTTTTGTCGTCTCCGGCTGGCGCCAGGACATGGCTCGGGAAACAGAGACAATGAGTTTGCTATTCAATGACCTCGTCAGCGCGCGTAAGCAGCATCGGCGGCACAGTCAAGCCGATGGTCCTGGCGGTCTTCAAGTTGACCACCAGTTCGAATTTCGTTGGCTGCTCCACCGGCAGGTCGCTGGGTTTGGCGCCCTTGAAAATTTTATCAACGAAAATTGCTGCGCGACGATATAGGTCGGGATAGTTCACGCCGAATGAAATCAGCCCTCCGGCGTCGACGAATTCTCTGGAAGGATAGATCGCCGGCACGCGATGTTTCGCGGCAAGCTCGATAATGATCCTTTGATTGGACTGCGTAAGCGTATCTATACCGACGATGAGGGCACCAGTCTTGTGCTTACTTGCATCATCGATTGCAGTCGCCAAATCGGCCGCACTCCGGACGTCGAACAGTTGAGTTTCGACACCATTGGTGCGCGCGGTGTTCTGTATCTCAGTCCACTGCGGCGGCTGAGAACGGTTGCTCATATTGAGGAGCGCTCCAACCCATGAAAGTCCCGGAAGCATGTCGCGAAGAAGCTCGGTGCGCTTGCCCATCAAGTCATTAACGAAGGCGCTGAGGCCGGTAATGTTGCCGCCCGGACGGGCTATGCTGGCCACGACCAGAAGGGGTTCGCCGATCGCCGCCATGACGACCGGGATGGTTTTGGTGGCATTCTTGGCCGCAAACGCAGCCGGCGTGCCGCGTGTCGTAATCAGATCAACGCTCTGACCCACAAGTTCCTGCGCATGCTTTGGAAAGCGATCAGGATGGCCGTCGGCCGACCGGTATTCGATCTTGAAATCGCGCCCTTCGACATAACCAAGAGATTCCATGCCGGCGAGGAATGCCTCGTAATCCGCGGTCTTGAGAGCCGCGGCCACAGTCTCAAGCATTCCTATGCGCCAAATCTTTTTCGGCTGCTGTGCGTAGACGCCAACCGGATACGCCGCTGCCGCACTCGCGATAATTCCGATGAACTGGCGTCGCTGCATAGGCCCCCACCACACGGTGCGACAAAAAGACAGCTCAAAGCATATCAGTTCATGGAAATGTCCGCACG
>DAISKM010000405.1:0-3969 GCA_036820945.1 Pseudolabrys sp. | reverse complement strand
TTCATCATCGCCTACTTGGCGCTCGCTGCCCTGCTGCAGCTCCTGGTCGGCGACCTCCCGACCGGGCTTGGCCTCACCGGTCTCGTTGTGTCGCCGGCGTTCGGCTACGCCGGCGTCAGCTTCCCGACGCTCGGAATGAACGCATTTTCCTACGCCTGGAGCGCGATCCTGCCTTTGCGCTGGTACATGGCGGTACTGTTTGGCCAGGGAGCGCGCGGCCTGCCGGTGTCAGATTCTGCCCTTCCGTTTGCCGCGCTCGCGGCACTCACCGCGCTCTACGTGCTGCTGGCGCTCTTGCGGCTACGCGCCGTCGCGGGACGGCTGAGCCGCCGGACGGCGGCAGACGATGTGGTGCTGCCCGCCGATCGGCCCGGTGTCGCGGGCGCCTTCGCCGGCGAATGGCAACGCGTGCTCACAATCCGCGGCGCGTTCATCTTGCTGGTCGGCGCGCCGCTGATCTATGGCATCTATTACCCACAGCCCTATCTCAACCAGATTCTGCGCAAGCTGCCGATCGTGGTCGTCGACGTTGACCAGAGCGAGCTCGGGCGCCGGATCACCGAGACGCTCGACGCGAGCGGTGCGGTCAGCGTCGTAGCTCGCGCCCGCACGCTCGCCGACGCGCGGGCGGTGATCGACCGCGGCGATGCCTTTGCCGCCGTCGGCATCCCGCCCGGCACCGAGCGCGACGTGCTCAAGGGCATCACGGCCCACATTCCGGTCTACGCTGATGCCACCTACCTGTTTCTCTTCCGGTCGCTGTCGAGCGGCATTACCGTCGCGATCAACACGCTGTCGTTGGAACTGGCCGCCGGCGGCGCGCGCACGGACGGCAGTCTCGTCAAGGCGACGCTCGCCGGCGCGAGTCCGGCCGACGTACTGCTGCAGCCAATCTTCAACCCGGTCGGCGGCTACGCGAGCTACATCGTCCCGGCAGCTTTCCTGCTGATCCTGCAGCAGACGCTCCTGGTCGGCGCGGCGTTCCTCACCAGCGTCGCGCTAGCGCAGGGCGGCGGCAGGCCCTTTGCCAGCGTGCTCGGACGCGGCATCGCGCACCTGACCATCTACCTGCCGGCGCTCGCGCTCTATCTCATTGTATTGCCCCACATCTATGGCTTCTCGACGCTCGGCGATCCACTGCAATTGCTGGCGCTCGGCTCGGTGTTCCTGCTGGCGACCAGTTTCATGGCCCAGGCGGTCGGCGCCTGGTTCAAGCGACCGGAAACACCGACCCTGATCTTCCTCGCCACCAGCCTGACGCAGTTCTTCCTCACCGGGTTCGCCTGGCCGCGCGAAGCGATCCCCCAGGCGGTGCTTGCCGCCGGTCATGTCTTCCCGGTGGACTTCGCGATCAACGGCATCGTCCGCATCAATCAGCTGGGCGCGAACCTCACCGAAGTGGCGCAGAATTGGCGTGGGCTGTGGTTCCTGGCGGTTGTCTATTTTGTGTTGGCTGTGTTGTCGGCATATGTCGTCAAGCAGAGGGGAAGCCAGCCATGACCAGGCGCGAGTCCATCGCCATCGCTGCACTCGTGGTTGCCACGGTGGCGGGCTTCTATCTCCTGTGGCGCGCGGAAACGGCGACGCCGATCGTGGGCGTCGTACGCACGACCGAGGTCCGCATCGCGCCCGAGGTCGGCGGCCAACTCGCCGCCATCAAGGTGACGCCCGGCACGCGTGTGCGCGTGGGCGATGCCGTCGCCGAGCTGTCCGCGGTCGAGCTGACCGCGTCGGTCGGGCAGGCGCGCGCACAACTCGCCGCCGCGAAGGCCTCGCGCGATCACGTCTATGCCGGCGTTCGCGCCGAACAGGTAGCCTCGCTCGCGGCCGAGATCGCGAAAGCGAAAGCACGGCTCGACTTTACACAAGCGCAATTGACCCGAACGAGCACGCTCGCGAGCAACGATTTCGCTGCGCAGCAGGCGCTTGATCAGGCCGTGAATGACGTCGCAAACGCGCGCGCCGACGTCGCCGAGGCGGAAGCAAATCATCAAGCCGCGGTCGCCGGACCGACACGCGAGGAGCGCGCCATCGCCGACGCAGAGGTCGATGCTGCGGCTTCCGCGCTGGCTGTGCTCGAGCGCCGCCTCAACAAGACCATTCTGCGCGCGCCTGGCGATGGCGTCGTCACTGTCATCGTCGCCGAGATTGGCGAGAACGTCCGCGCTGGCCAGCCGGTGCTCGTGATCGCGGAAACTGGCAAGCAGTTTTTGTCATTCAATGCGCGCGAGGATCTGCTGCACGGCCTCATGGTCGGCACAAGCGTCAATGTGCGACGGTCAGGCGCGGCGGAGAAAACGCCAGCTTTGGTCACCGAGCTGCGCCCGCTGGGCACGTTCGCGACCTGGCAGGCCGAGCGCGCTGTTGGCGATCATGACCGCAATACATTGCGCCTGCGCCTCGATCTGCAGGGTGATCCAACCGGATTCGAGCCAGGCATGTCGGTCTGGCTCGATCCTTGATCTAGATGCAACAAAAGAGGGTAATCTTCGATTATCGCCGATGAGCAAATCCAAAGCCTGGCTTTTTTGCAATCGAGGACGACCCCTGCATGGAATCTCTAATCGAAGGCAATCCGTTTTATCGAAATCATTGCGGCCGTCGGTGTGGTCGCCGCTGGATTTGCACATGCACAATCGCAACCATCACAACGCGAGCCGCTGAGAGAATGGTTCGAGTACAACGCTTCTAGTAGTCAATCTTATGAGCCCGCTGACCTTATCCGTAATCGCATTTACGTGCATTTTAGCCGGCACACTGGTCGGTATGTTGTTGCGTAATAAGCTGGCTGAACAACATCTGGGCTCAGATGCAAAGGATGTGGTGAGGCTTGGCGCGGGTCTTATTGGAACAATAGCTGCACTCGTGCTTGGCCTCTTAATTGCTTCAGCGAAGACCTCGTTTGATACACAGGTCACTCAGATTAAGCAGCTGACTGCCGATGTCATTTTGCTCGATCAACTCTTGGCTCAGTACGGACCGGAAGCAGCCACAGTTCGCAATTTGTTGCGGGGTGCAGTCGAGGCCATTGCTGATCGAATTTGGCAAGAAAACAGTCCTGTCTCCGCGAGGAAAATGCCCTACGAAGTAACGGCGGCAGGCGAAGCATTCATTATGAAGCTTCGTCAGCTGCGGCCGCAGATTGATGAACAACGTTCGTTTAAAGATCGCGCAATACAGGTCAGCGAAAATATAGCGCACACGCGATGGCTCCTGTTCGCGCAGAGCGACAATCCAATCCCTATGCCGTTTCTGATAGTTTTGATCTTTTGGATCAGTATTATCTTCGCGAACTTCAGCTTATTCGCCGACCCCAAGCCAATCGTAATCGGCGCACTGGTTGTCTTTGCGCTATCGGCTGCTGCCGCGATCTTCCTCGTCCTGGAACTCGGTCAGCCGTTTTCAGGAATAATGCAAATTTCCAGCATACCGTTACGCAGCGCTCTTGCGCCGCTGTAATTAAGCCAAGACACGCGTTAAGACACTCCGCTGTCTGTTTTCGAGAATAAAGTTTCGTCTCGATTACGCAAGTCAAAGCCCAGCTGGTATCTCCAAGCACGCGACGACAAGATGATTCCATATCCCGCACAGCAATTCATGGCGAAAAGGGCCGGCGCGAATATAATTGAGGTGCCTGGCAAATGGGACGCCGCGACGAGCGGGCACGGGTGAGGCTGCAGTACTAACCATTGCCAAGAAGAAATTTTGAAATGGGTGGACCACGCAGCGCGCTGCGGGGCACGCGTCATAGTCACATTCCCTCTACTGTTTTGAAAGATTTGCCGAGATTTGGCGGCATTTACTCACACTTTCATCACCCGCGGGATACATGACGAATGCTGTGATTTGATCAAGCGCACCAGGCGGTCCACGCAACTATGTAAACCCAGACAACACTTCTAGGAGAGGATCACCAAATGGCACACGTTCTTCCCAGCGGCGGCGGCAAGGCCTTGATCAATGTCGATG
>DAISKM010000404.1:0-3971 GCA_036820945.1 Pseudolabrys sp. | reverse complement strand
AAACCGCGAATACACCGTAGTGCCGAACGAAGGGCTCTAGGTTTGCCGCTATGTGGCCGATATGTTCCAAAGCACAAAGCTTCTGCTGATACCTTGAGATATATACTCGCGGTGCGGGAAATGAGCCCGGAAGAATTTCAGCAATACTACCCGCGTCTGCTTGGTTGGATTGACACCACGCTGAGGGCTCACGCAGCGAACGCTCGAACCGTCGTCTCGCGTGGGTTTCCTCGTTTGCCGCTTTACTTCACTGCTGACACATTGGCATCGGCAAAGGTCGTCCTGGTCGACCAATTGCCAATTCCGCCACTGTCATCATGGGGACTGACTCGCTTTGCCGACTTCGAGGGCGGCACCTTTAACGGCGTCACGTATCTGAACACCTTTTTTCTAAAGCGGGACGATCTAAGAAATGAGGCGATATATTTTCACGAACTCATCCACGTAGTTCAGTGGCGAATTCTTGGACCTGAGCAATTCCTTCGTTCGTATGTGGAAGGTTTGGAGCGCTTTGGATACAGAGATAGTCCATTGGAAGTGATGGCATACGAGGCCGAGGCAGCATTCACGGCTAATAAAGTCTTTGATGCAGAAAAAATGGTGGCCAGGAAGCTGGGGTAGTCCGCATGTCCGCTTTAGTCCCGAAAGCGGACATGTGCGGTGCACTAGCTTATGTCTGCTTTGGGCCAATAGCGGACATGGTAAACCTATTCGAAACAAAGGCCCTATTTGCGATCGTTAAGATGGGCCAAATACTTTTCATATTCTGCGCGCGAGATTACGCCGCCTTGTTGCTTGACGCGGGCACGGTCTTTAGCCGGTAACGAAGCCTGCATATCATCGACGCGCTTCCAGGGCGCGAGCGGTGTTTCGCACGTCGAACGCGGCACATATTCCGACGGCTTAGTTTTCGTGTAGCGATGCACGTACCGCGGGCAATTACGAAAAATCTGGCTTACAGTCACGCGCACGACCAACTGGGCCTCGGCGTAGTTCTGCAGTAGCGGATCACCGTTCTCCACATTGGCGATGCCCTGTAGACGCAGCCGATGCGGTTTCTCGAAATCGATGAACAGCATGCCAACCTGGCCATTCCCCATCAGATTGCCCATGGAATAGAACATGCCGTTGCCGTCGTAGCAGGGAAACGCGATCGTCTTATTGTCAATAACGCGAACAAACCCCGGGTCGCCGCCCTTGTAAGACACAGTTGGTCTGCCCTGGTGATCGATAGTCGAGAGGAAAAACATATCTCGACTTTCGATGGAACGTCTTATGCTCAGACGGAATTTCTGTAAGCACCACACGCTTTTCGACATTGTCAGCAAGCCGTCGTGTGTCGAAGTGCTCCTGCAACGCGCGATGAATGGGTCCATATAAACTGCTCATCGGCACTTCCCCTATTGCAAAAAAGCGATACTGCTTTGATGATCTTTTGCCTGCCGTTGCGGTCTGCACAAGCGCAGTGAGCGGTCAAGAGCTCTGTACGCGCGGATAAATTCTCACAGCCGCCGCATCGGACTTGCCTACTGAAATTGTAGCCCCTCAACTGGCCTTTCTGGAAGGGCTCCGCTATGTCCGCTTTGGGTCATTGCAGACATTTCGCGTCGCAAGCGCTATGTCCGCTTTGCCCCGGAAAGCGGACATTCAGTGACCGCTAGCGACCGTTCGCTACGGCTGTCGCAAATTGGCGGATACGCCTTCTGTCGTCATCGAATTGATCGCCCAGTCCGATGTAGAAAACTTCGGTGATGACCCTATGCTGAGTGAATTCTCTGGGAATTCCCGTGTGATCAAAATTCAAACCGAAAGGTACGTTATCTCTGATTCCATCGCTGACGGACTCTGAGAGCTCGTCTGGTCTCCGAAGTCTTGTTCCCACGCCAACGTGCATTCCATCGAACTACGATGCTGCGGCCCACGGTTGGCGGAAACTTTAAGCCAGATGCGCTGCTGGAGAAATTGCCCGAAGGACCATAACCGCCGAGCAAATGGGAAGTGGCGCTGACTTAAATGTCCGCTTTGGGTCATTAGCGGACATTTTCGCAGTGCAAACGCCATGTCCGCTTTACCCTCGAAAGCGAACATTGGACGCCACGAATGGAATGTCCCCTAAGGGCCAACAGCGGACTTGTCATTCAAGGCCTTGCAGGGCCGGCCTTATTTATTCTCCACCGCCGTAATTAAGTCTGGATCTATTCAGACCTCATTCAGAGGGAAACCGGTCAGACTATTTTGCGTTGATGTTAGAATCATCCGGAGCGCGTTCATGCGCAGAATTTATATTTCTGTTGTATCCGCAGTCGTGCTGCTTTTTGCGTGGGCAGCAACCGCGCAGCAGAGTGAAAAGCGCATCGCCCTTGTGATCGGCAATGGGGCGTATCAGGCAGAAGCGCTCCCGACAGCTGCAAACGATGCGGGTCTGATCGCACAGACGCTGCAGGCATCGGGTTTTGATGTGGTGGGCGCTCGCGACCTTGATCAGGATACGTTGCGGCGCAGCTTTCGCGACTTTCTCGAAAAGGCCACCGGCTCAGGGCCAGATACGGTCGCGTTTGTTTATTTTGCGGGATACGGGTTGCAGCTTGAAGGCGAGAACTACCTTGTTCCGACTGACGCCCGGATCGGGCGAGACACCGATGTTGCAGCCAGCGCAGTGCGCGTCTCTGACTATTTGCGACCCCTGGCGGCATTGAAGCTGAAAGCAACGATTGTCGTTTTCGATGCGGCGCATCCAAACCCATTTGCGCGCTCTGGCCCGCCGCTTGCCGGCGGCTTGGCACTGATCGAGCCAGAGCCGGGTTTGCTGGTAGCTTACAATGCCGCACCTGGCACGGTAGCCCCTGCAGGGTCCGGTCCATATGGGGCATATGCTCAGGCGCTAGCGGAAATGATGCGGGATGGGGGTCTGCCGCTAACCGACGTGTTCGACCGCGTTCGGCTGCGTGTCAATGATGTGACCAAAGGCGCGGAGGTGCCTTGGCATGCGTCCAGGGTACAAGGACCATTTGTGTTCTTCGAACGAGCGCCCGATGCTCCGCCGCCCGTAGCTTCGGCTGAGCAGACGCAAGCCATGCGCGCGCAGCCAATCCGCGACCTCGGTCCACAAGAGGCATATGCCGCGGCCTTAGAGCGGGACACGCTGCAAGGTTATGTTGACTTCATCGCCGCTTATCCCGCCGATCCGATGGCCAAGCGAGTCAGGGCAATAGTCGCCGCACGACGGGAGGCGATCACCTGGCGCCGCACGCGTCTTATCGACACACCTAACGCCTATTGGTCTTATCTGCGGCGATATCCGCACGGACCGCACGCGGCCGATGCACGCCGGCGCCTTGCTTTTCTCTCCGTCGCTTTGGAGCCACCACCTGCGTTTGACGTCGTGACTTACGACGTGCCACCGCCGCCGCCCGAGGAAATCATCTATGTTGAACGGCCGGTTCTGACTTTCGACGATCCGGTCTATGCGTTCGAGCCGCCGCCACCGCCGCCGGTCTTTTTCCTGCCGCCGCCGCCGCCGGAATTTGTTGTGCTGGCACCACCGCCGCCGCCGTTTGGAGTCTTTCTGCTGCCGATCCCGGTTTACACCCCGGTCCCGATTTGGGTTCGCCCGCCCGTCTACGTCGCGCGGCCGCCTCCAAACAACATCATCTTCCAAAATGTTCACAACACAGTCGTGGTCAACAATATCAATACGGTCACGATCACGGAGCCTAGCGGTCAGGCACGGACCGTAACTCCTGCGACCTCACAGCAGCCGGCGCAAACAACACCCGGCAGACAAATAGCTCCGGCCGCCGCCCTTGGCCCGGCTTTGCCGCCGTCTGTAGCCGAGAAGGCTCGCACCATTCCGGCTACCACTCAGCAGGGATCAGGCACACCTGGCGAGCCGTCACAAGCGGGCCAGCCGCCGACCGGACGGCAGGTACCCGGAACTGCAGGCAAACCTCTGCCGGTGCCTGGCGCGCCGG
>DAISKM010000403.1:0-3979 GCA_036820945.1 Pseudolabrys sp. | reverse complement strand
TGCTTGTCTATTGCCTTGGCAAGCGCGAAGGCGATTGGCCCTGCCATCATTCGGGGAAGCTACCGATTGATCGCTTCCAGGCCGAAGAAGTTTTGAGCGACATCGAGGCCCGCTGTCGTTGCACAGTCTGCGGATGGCGACGGGCTGATCTGCGACCTGACTACAGCAAGCAGCACGCGGCAAAGCAGAGCGTCGGCTGGATGTTGCCGCCGGGATAGGGCGCGGGCAGAGCATTTTTAGGCTTCTGTGAAGTAGTTCGCACACGCCTTGAAAAAAAGGGCGCTAAGTGGGGAGCCAAGCGGAGGCTCACATGCGCCTTATTATCGCTTTGGCCGCGGTCACGGGGTTTGATCGTTATAACAACTGCTGTCTCAATCAAAACTATTGCCGCTGCTGCGCATACCAAGACCGAAGCGCGTGCGCATAGCGCACCTGTCTACGGCGTCGTTCGCGTCACAACGCCAACGGGCATGAAGGCGCTTCCAGCAGAGCTAGTGCCACTGCCCTGATGTGGGTCGGCTAGATGATGCCGCCATAGCGTCGGGCTAGACGATGCCGCCGCCAATGCCGAAGTAGCGCATCTTCGGTGCAAGGCGCGCTGGCTCATTCAATTTCCAAGACCTGATTGTCTGCCCGGTTACTCCTCCCCCGGCAGCAGTAGCTTCGCGCAGTACGTCGGATGTAAAGGGCTGAGCGGAGCCGTTGATTTAGGAATTCGCCTCAGTCTTCGAGGAAGCAAATCCGGTTCTCCATGTTGCGTTCATGTCGCATGGAGTCGCCGTGTCCAGTTGGGAATCGTTGGAAAATAGGGGGAACAAACTGCAACACGTAGAGACATGAAAAAGGGCCTAGCGAAAGCTAAGCCCTTGATTGAGTTAGCGTCTGGAACAAGAACGCGACGACTATCTACGCATCGGTAAAACGTGGATCAGTCATGACTTCCTCCTTGTTCGGGACGCTTCGCGTCGTCTCGAACAAGGGAAACCCGACACCGGGTGCGCTGGTTCCGAATAAACAGCGTCGCGTTCGGGAACTTCAAGGATCAGGTCACGCGGACCGCGAGTCGCCAGGCAGCCCAGAAGACAAGGAAAAAACAGGCGAGAAATACGGGCAAACTGGCAGCCTTCGACCAAATTTCGACGGTCCGGCCAATGAAGTAGGCGAGGCTCTCGCCGATCAAAACGAAAACCACGTAAAACACGATCAATTTCATGGCGGCGTGCCCCAAACGCCCCTGCGCGGCCTTCGCACAGGCTCAGCGCCCACATAGGGCCCCATCCCGCCAGCGGGGGCAAGGCATGTCCTTAGAAAAAATGGTATAGGCGCGCGGCCCGCCTCAATTGTCTTCACCCGCCGGATACCTATGCTGACCCGACTGGCGATTGCGACCGCGCCCGCGTTGTTCGTGCTTTTGTGGAGCACGGGATTTATCGGCGCTCGCTACGGCATGCCGTATATCGAGCCGTTGACTTTTCTCGCCGTACGGATGGGTTTCGCCGTGGTCATCATGGCGGCAATCGCGCTCTTGGCCGGTGCACGGCGACCAAATGTGAATGAGGTCGGCCATAGTCTCGTTGCAGGCTCGCTGGTGCACGGACTTACCCTCGGAGGCGTGTTCACCGCGATCAGTCAGGGCGTACCTGCCGGCATTTCGGCACTGATCCTGGGGCTGCAACCGATCGTGACTTCGACACTTGCCAGCCGCTTCATCGGCGAGAAGGTCACGCGGTTGCAATTGGTCGGGCTTGCGCTCGGGCTCGTCGGCGTTTTGCTTGTCCTCCACGATCGCAACATCGTGCTGGCGGGCTCCGCCCTCGGTTGGGTTGCAAGCATCTTGGCTCTGATCGGCATTACGATCGGCACGCTTTACCAGAAGCGCTATTGCGGCGGTATCGACTGGCGCGCCGGCAATCTCGTTCAATACGTCGGCGCGGGTGCGCTCTTCACGCTTGGCGCTTTTGCATTCGAGACGCGCGAAATTCATTGGACCGGCGAGCTGATTTTCGCAATGGCCTGGCTGGTGCTGGTCCTGTCGATCGCAGCCGTTGGATTGATGTATTGGCTCATCCGCCGCTCCGCGGCGACCGGGTTCGCAAGCCTGTTTTATCTGGTGCCGGTCGTGACCGCTTTCTTCGCTTACATCCTTTTCGGCGAGCGGCTGGACTCGATTTCGATCTTTGGAATGGTGATCTGTGCCGGTGGCGTGGCGCTTGTCAATCGCGGTATCGCAAGGCCTACCGAAGCGTGAGCGCTATTTGCCCCGCTCCAGCACAAGCTGGGTCTGTGTCACGAGCGCGCACAATTTGCCATCGCCGCGCGTGATCCGAGTCTGCCAGACCATGGTCGTACGCCCCCTGTGAAGCGGCGTGCATTCCGCTTTCGCCACGTCGCCTATGGGAACCGCGGCGAAGAAATTCGTCTTGCTCTCTATCGTGGTCGTCGATTGCCCGGGCTCGAGGTTGGCCGTGGTCGCGGTCCCGCCGAGATTGTCCGCAAGGGCCATGAGTGCGCCACCATGCATGATTCCGAAGCGGTTGTTGAGATCCTCGCGGGCAATAAGCTCGGCAGTCACGCTCTCAGGAGATACATGAGTGATCTTAACGCCGAGGAATTCGGCAAAGGGCGGTTGTACAAGCGCCGCTTCATTCATATTCAGGTGCTCCCAGACAAAAACTAAGGGCGCGGACCTTAAGGCCCGCGCCCTTGCTCTGCAATCTTACAAGCCGATTAGCCCCGCGGCTGCGGCACGATGCGGATATACGGCCGCGGCGCTTTGAAGCCCTGTGGCCAGAGCTTCTTCGCTTCTTCATCGCTCACCGAGCCGGCAATAATCACGTCTTCGCCCTGCTTCCAGTTGGCGGGCGTGGCGACACGGTACTTGGCGGTCATCTGCAGTGAATCGATGACGCGCAGCACCTCATCGAAATTGCGTCCCGTCGTCATCGGATAGACCAGGACCAGCTTGATCTTCTTGTCCGGTCCAATGATGAATACGTTGCGGACCGTTTGATTGTCGGTCGGTGTACGGCCTTCCGACGTGCCCGCGGTGCTCGCAGGCAACATGCCGTACGCTTTGGAGATCTTGAGATCGGTATCGCCGACCAGCGGATAGTTCGGCGCGAAGCCGACGACTTCCTTGATGTCGGCCGCCCATTTCTTGTGATTGTCGACAGGATCGACCGATAGCCCAAGAATCTTCACGTTGCGCTTGTCGAATTCGGGTTTGAGCCTGGCCATGGTGCCCAGCTCCGTAGTGCAGACGGGGGTGAAATCCTTCGGATGCGAGAACAGGACGCCCCAGGAATTGCCAAGCCAGTCGTGAAAGCGAATTTTGCCTTCTGTCGTTTCAGCCTCAAAATCAGGTGCGGTATCGCCGATTGCTAATGTCATCATCAACCTCCACTCGAATGGCTACACATTCGTTACGTAATATAGTCGCCGCCTCCCCTGAGGAACAGGGACGGCCACAGAGCATCGCTTCGTCATAATAACGTGCGCCGGAGAACAAAGCTTTGCGCTAAACGCCGTACGGGAAAGCTTTTTTCTATGCAATAGCGAGATCAGTGGGTGGCGTCGGCCGGAGCAAACAGCAGAAAATGGCGCCCGCGAGTGAGATCGCGGCCGTTGAGCGAAGCGACGTTGCCAGCGCTCCAAATATGTCCATGGAATGCCGTGGTGGATAGCCTTGCTGCAAGACACTATTGTAACAGCCGGCGATGATCTGCGCCCATTTTCCCAAGTTTTGGGCGGCTTATGGATCTGCAAGCTCGATAGTCCTGTGAGACTCTTGTCAATCAAATCAAGCGCCTAGCTAGAACAAAGGGTGATTTGGACCCAATGTTTGGACCCAATCTTCAGCCGAGTATTGATTTCGAAATGCTGCCAATGATGCTGGCGGCTGACGTGTCGGCCTCCCGCGTCTTCTTCGCGTAGGAGCGCAGCAGCGTTGCCGGGTCGTGTCCGAGTCGGAGCGCGACCG
>DAISKM010000402.1:2796-3981 GCA_036820945.1 Pseudolabrys sp. | reverse complement strand
GAGCAGGCGCTGACCGCAGCAGCCGACGACGGACGAGACTGACTCTTTTCAGGAGACGGCATGGCGACCAGTCGGGCGCTCCCCCTGTTTGTGGCGCAAACAGAGCAGTCTGTATGCTTGCTATTTCGCGATCCAGTTCGGGATCTGCCGCAGCCTGCTTCAAGGCATCGAGATTGCCCCGCGGTGCCAGCGGCTCGAACCGCTGCAGCCAGTTCAGCAAAGCGAAATAGACCTTTGCCGGATCGCGATCGTGGCCGGCAGCCTTCAGTTGCGCGAACCAACAAGCCTCTGAATTGAGATAGGCGCTGCGCCTTTGCGCCGCGGACTGCCGGACGGTGCGCACGGCCAATGGCGCAAGCCACGGCAGTGCACCCAGAGCGAACAAGGCCATGGCCGAAATCAGCCATCGAGTCACCGATCTAGAATTGAGGTCGGTGCGAACTACTTGCTCCCAACTCTTTCAAAGCTTCGCTGCAGATTTTCGACCATCTGATCGATGCTAAAGCTCGAAGGCCGCTGGCTCGGCGGATATTCTTTGAAGCTTTCGAGGAACTTGGCCACGACAGCTGGTGCTGCGATAAATACTCCTGCGCCGTCCGTCATCAGCCAGTCATAGTATGTGTTCGACGTGACATCGGCCCGTTCGTAAGGGTCGGAGCGCAAGTTGAATAATTTCGGGACACGCAACGGCGTGAATGGTTCGGCCCATATCCGTAGCGTGCCTGTCGCTCTCTGCTCCTCGAATACGACTTCCAGTTCTCATAGCGCACAGCGACAACATCGCCGTCATCGTTGAAGTAGATAAACTCTTTGCGCGCACTGGCAGGCTGCTGTGCCGTCAGATATGGAAGCTGGTTGTAGCCGTCGAGATGGACTTTGAAGGTCTTGCTGCCCGCCTGATGGCCCTTGAGCAGCTTCTCCTTGATGTCCGGATCGCCAGCGGCTGCCATCAGCGTCGGCAGCCAGTCGAGTCCGCTGATCATCTCATTTGATACCGAGCCGGGCTGAATCCGCCCCGGCCAGCGGATCATGCAGGGTACACGGAACGCGCCTTCCCAGTTGGTGTTCTTCTCGCTGCGGAACGGCGTTGTGCCGGCATCCGGCCAGGAATTCTGGTGCGGGCCATTGTCGGTCGTGTAGATCAGGATGGTGTTGTTGGCGATCCCGAGAGCGTCCACCGCCTTG
>DAISKM010000402.1:0-2786 GCA_036820945.1 Pseudolabrys sp. | reverse complement strand
ATCATCCCGTCGGCATACTCGGTTCTCGAATTCAGCCCGGGCTTGTCGCGATGTGTATCCCGCACATGGGTGCGGAAGTGCATGCGGGTCGAGTTGAACCAGCAGAAAAATGGCCGGTTCGCCCGGGCTTGTCTTTGCATGAAGTCGATCGCGGCGGCCGATGTTTCGTCGTCAATAGTCTCCATGCGCTTCTTTGTGAGCGGACCGGTATCTTCGATCTTGCCGTCGGCAAAAGTCCGAAGTACCCCGCGCGGCCCAAATCTTTTGCGGAATTCCGGATCCTGCGGATAGAAGCGGTTCTCCGGGTCTTCTTCGGCGTTGAGATGATAGAGATTGCCGAAAAACTCATCGAAGCCATGATTGGTCGGCAGATACTCGTCCTTGTCGCCAAGGTGGTTCTTGCCGAACTGACCGGTAGCGTATCCGAGCGGCTTGAGCAATTCGGCGAGCGTTGCGTCACGCGCCTGCAAGCCCACGGTTGCGCCGGGAATACCCACTTTCGAGAGCCCGGTGCGCAGCGTGCATTGACCGGTGATGAACGTCGAGCGGCCGGCGGTGCAGCTCTGTTCGGCATAGTAGTCGGTGAACATCATGCCCTCGCGGGCGATACGGTCGATATTCGGCGTCTTGTAGCCCATCAGTCCGAACGAATAGGCGCTGATGTTGGTCTGGCCGATATCGTCGCCGAAGATCACGAGGATGTTCGGGCGCTGGCCCGCCGGCGCGGGTGCCGGCTGCTGTGCCTGCGCCTGCGCCGGACGTTGTTGCGCTTGCGCGCTCGCGCCGAGCGCCGCGGCTGCTGCAAGGGTCGTGCCTCCGAGCAGGATATTTCTTCGGTCGACACTGGCCTTCCGGTCTCGATCATCCTTCACGTTCATTGTTTCCCTCCTGGGACAGACATTGAATGGATGCGGCGAGTGCGCGCACGCAAAGTTCTAGTGATCGACTCATTTGCCTCCGACCGTTGCCGATGCCTCGACGGGCTTGACGGATGGCGGATTCCAAACTCCGGTCAACGCCTCCGACTTCGGTGCATAAAGACGCATCGTAAGGTTGAACGGACCTTTCGGCGCTGGCAGCCAATTGCTCTCGCGATCACCGCCCGGATTTTCGTACTGGATGTAAAGGGTCAGTGAGCCGTCGGCGTCGCGCTTGAAGGGCATCCAGCTGCTGACTGCAAAGCGGTTGACCGGATTTGCAACCTGGAAGCCTTCAGGATCGTAGAGCGTCACCGACCAGAACGCCTCCACCGGCGGCGCGTCTTCTTTGGTGAAACGAATGACATATTTGTTCGTACCATCGAGTGGCTTTCCGTTTTCGTCGCCGAGGTTGAGTGGATAGATCGCATCCTCGGGCAAATTTGCGCCCAGTCCCAACTGCGCGACCATGGCGCGTTTCAGGTAGTAGTTGCCGTAGACGCCCATCGTATCTGTGTTCATCGACCAGCCGTTCACGACCCGCGCCAGCGTCGGCTTTTTCCATTCCATCAGCTTCTGGGCTTGCGCCGGGGCATCATCGATCGCCTTCCTGACGGAGGGATCAAGCCTGGCAGTGTCGAAGCTTTTCCCGGCCTCCAAACCGATCCGCTTCAGGCGCGCGATGATCGGCTCATCGGTGATGTGCGGTGGGTTAACCTTGAGCAGTTCTGCCGCGTAGGCGAAAAATTTCTCGCCCGTCATCGTGTCAACCTGTTCCTTCGGCGGAGTCTTGACGTCGACGGATGGGTCAATGGTTTGTTTTATGGCGACCGGCGGCTTTCCCCAGCCGGACAGCGGCGTGATCTTGAAGCCTTTCTGGATGGCATGAACGGCTTCGTAGTCGGCTGGACCATCGGTCTTGGTGCGGCCGATGATCCACACATGCGGTGTCGGTGCATTGATGCGCGTGAAGCCGCTCGGCACTTTTCCGTTCCAGCCAGGCGGCGTCAGCAGGAAATTGGCAGCCTTGGTTCCCGTGGTGCGCCAGCCCGGAGAGGCAAATACATCGGTCCACATGTCGAGCATGGGGATGAGGTAGTAGCGGCCGCCCGTGTCGGGCACAGAAATGACCATGGGCTCGCGCGTGAGATCTACCCATCCGCTCGAATAGAGCGTGTCGAAATTGGGCCGCACGACCGCCCTCATGTCCGCCGTCGGGAAGGCAGGAATGTTGTCAAAGGTGTTCGCCGGTCCGCCCATCCCGCTGCCGGCCTTGATGTTGGTGAGCTGCTTGCGCGTGAGGTCCATCGTCACAAGCGGATAGAAGTAGAGGTAGGCATCGGTGGCGATATCGCGCGCTTCCGCCGCGCTGATGGCCGGCGCTTGTGCAGTGGCGTGCGGCGCGGCGACCACAGACGCAAGAAAAGCCAGCAAGATAAGGGTTGCGGCTCGTTTCATGAGACACTCCTTTCACGGACGACGCATCGAAATCCGACGTGGCTCGTCGACGTATCGACGGGCTGCGCGTGACGGGCGGCGGGGCGATAACGTCGGCAATAGTTCGGCGCGCAGAGATGCGAACCGCCTTTCAAGACTTTGCGGGGAATTTTGATGTTGGGTTGACACGTATCGTAGCTGTCGGCTTCGGATCCGCCGCGCGGATTTTCTGGAATGCAGCACGCCTTTGGCGCATCGGTCTGACGTTTCGGCGAGTACCAGTCGCCGGTCCATTCCCATACGTTGCCGATCATGTCGTAAAGGCCGTAGCCGTTGGGCGGAAATGCAGTCACCGGAGACGTGCGTTCATGACCGCCCGGATTTCGTTTCTGCTGCGGAAATTCACCCTGCCACGTGTTCGCCATCTGGCGG
>DAISKM010000401.1:0-3986 GCA_036820945.1 Pseudolabrys sp. | reverse complement strand
CAATAGAGGCCGGCGAGAAAATAGCCGAACCCGAAGAACCAGCCTGCCAGCGCCGCAGTGATCGGACCGCTATGACGGCCTGCCGCTGCGCCGTCGACAAGCCAGATCAATAGCGGGAGCGTGACGAACAAGACAGGCCACGCATTGATTGGAGCCATTGCCAATGCCGACGCTGCGCCGGCGACAAATGCAATGGCCGCACGCCGCCAGCCGGAGGCGAGAATGACGAAGTGGGCGAGGCGGGTGATCGTCACGAGCGAGGTGTGCCTGTGGTAGAGCCCGTGTCTTGGGATGTGGCGGTGTCGTCGCCGCCCTGCACGGGCGAGGCGGCTCCAGCCGACGCGCTCTCGGTCTCGCTCCGACGACGCGACTCGCGCGGGCGCTCGCGTCGTTCCTTAAGGCGGCTAATCCGCACGCGCTTGACGCGGCGCGGATCGGCGTCGAGCACCTCGAACTCGAACAGGCCCGGCCCGGGCACAATTTCGCCGCGAAGCGGCAATCGGCCTGCGCGCGTCACCAGATATCCTCCAATAGTGTCCACTTCCTCGGCCGCTTCCCCTACGTCGAAGTCATTCCCCACAACTCCGACCACATCCTCGATCGTTGCGCGCGCGTCGGCAACAAACGAACCATCCGGCTGCTGCGCTATGGCCGGTCTCTCGTCTTCATCGTGTTCATCGGCAATCTCGCCCACGATCTGCTCGACAATGTCTTCGATCGACGCAAGGCCGTCGGTGCCGCCATACTCGTCTACAACCAGCGCCAGATGGATCCGCGTTGCCTGCATGCGCGCCAGCAAGTCGATCACCCGCATCGAAGGCGGTACGAACAGGATTTCGCGTACGATCTTCGTTGCGGACAAAGGCACGGCGAGATTCACAGCTTTAAGGTCGAGACCGGCAGGTAGCGGCTTCTTGCGCCTGGCATTTTTTTCCGGGTCCACTGCCGCGCGTGCTGTCATGAAAGCAATGAGATCCCGGATGTGCACCATGCCTACCGGATCATCGAGCGTATCGTTGTAGGCAACGAGCCGCGAGTGAGCGGCGCCTTCAAACACGCGTACAAGTTCTCCAAGCATGATATCCTGCTGAACGGCGACGATGTCGGCGCGCGGAACCATGACGTCTCCGACACGCCGCTCGCGCAGACCCAGGATGTTCCTGAGCATCCGGCTTTCTTCGGGAGAGAAGCCGGATTCGCCCGGGCTCATGGCATCGAGGATATCCTTGAGGTCAGCGCGGGCAGTATGCGACTTCCAGCCGAACAGTGCGCGCACGGCGCGCACGAGCCAATTCTCCTCCTTCGCGGGCGGTACCGGAACAGGCAAATTGCGCGGTTCAAATGGCGCGCCGCCGGGAGAACTGGGGCTGGGTGGGTCGCTGTCAGGCATGGCGTGTCAGGCGGCGCCAAGATCGCGCTCGACATAAGGATCGGGCATGTTCAGGCGCGACATGATCTTGCTTTCGAGTCCTTCCATCTCGTCGGCCTGCCCATCGGTTTCGTGATCGTACCCGCTCAGATGGAGAAAACCGTGGATCGCGAGATGGGCCAGGTGATGAAGGAAAAGTCGATTTTCGGTCTCGCATTCCCGTTCGAGCGTCTGGTAGGCGATGACGATGTCGCCAAGCAGCCGGGACTCTTGGCGGCCCGTCTGACCTGACGCGGGGAAGGACAACACGTTGGTTGGCTTGTCGATCCCTCGCCAGTCCCGATTGAGCCTGGTGATGGCCGAATCGTCGGTGAGCACAATACAGACTTCGCCGCCGATCGTTGAGAGCTCGGCAGCAGCTGTCGCGATAGCATCGTGTACGGTCTGGATCGCCAAGGGTTGCTCTTCCCAGAGCGGCGACTGCGTTTGAATATCGATTTGCGGCGGGGATGCACGCCGCTCCGGCGCGGGTCTCATCCCTTGACCTCGCGGGTGAGCGGCCCACGATCGTACGCTTCAACGATGCGCGCGACCAATTCGTGGCGGATCACGTCTTCATGCGTGAACGCGACATGACCCACGCCTTCGATGCCTGCCAGCAACTTGACGGCTTCCGCCAGTCCGGAAGTTTGGCCATGCGGCAGGTCGACCTGGCTCGGATCACCCGTGACGATCATGCGGCTGTTCTCGCCGAGCCGCGTCAGAAACATTTTCATCTGCATCGACGTCGTATTTTGTGCTTCGTCGAGGATCACCACCGCGTTCGACAACGTGCGCCCGCGCATGAATGCGAGTGGCGCTATTTCGATTTCGCCAGCCTGCAAAGCGCGTTCGACAATGCGTGCATCCATCAGGTCATAGAGTGCGTCGTAGATCGGACGAAGATAGGGATCGACTTTCTCCCGCATGTCACCGGGCAGAAAGCCGAGTCGCTCGCCTGCCTCCACGGCGGGCCGCGACAGGATGATGCGATCGACTTCCTTGCGCTCGAACATCTGGACCGCCTGCGCAACGGCGAGCCAGGTCTTGCCGGTGCCGGCTGGTCCGGTGCCGAACACAAGAGCGTGGCGCTTTAGAGCGCGAATGTAGGCATCTTGTGCGGCAGTTCGGGCACGGACCGGGCGCTTGCGTAGATTGATCTCTTCGAAAGCCGGACGCGGTGCGGCGGGGTCGTAGTCGAACAACGATCCCTGGGCGATTGCCTGGCGGATGGCGCCCTCAACGTCGCCCTGGCTCAGATCGCGGCCGCGCTTGAGTTGCTCGTAGAGCCCTTCCAGAACTCGACGGGCCTGTTCGCAGGCGCTGCGTGAACCCTCGATGGTGACATGATTGCCGCGCTGTTCAGCCACGACGCCGAGCCGCCGTTCGATCAGCGCCAGGTTCTGTCCGTATTGGCCAAACAGCACGGAGGCGAGCTTATTGTCCTCAAAAGCGAGTACTGTCTGCGTGGTCGCCGTTTCATCGGAAGCGGCCCCCGGGGGGATCACGGAATCTGTGGTGCGCAAAGGCGTTTCAAACTCCTGCTGCGGCGAGGACCGGCGCCTGGTTCTCGAGACTGCCGAAAAGACTGTTGCTGCCGACCTCGATGACGGTCACGCGCTCGATCGAGCCGACCAACTTCTTTGGCGCCATAACCTGGACTGCCTGCAAATATGGCGAGCGGCCTACCAGCTGCCCAGCCAACCTGCCGGGCTTTTCGAGCAGCACATCGATGGTGCGCCCGGCAAAACCGGCGTTGAAGTTGCGCTGATGCCGCATGATGACGGCCTGCAGGCGCTGCAGACGTTCGGATTTTTCTTCCGACGGCACCTGATCGCTCATCTCGGCTGCGGGCGTTCCAGGCCGCGCCGAGTACATGAACGAATAGGCGCCGGCGAAACCGACTTCCTCGACCAGCGTCAGCGTGGCCTGGAAATCGCTTTCGGTCTCGCCGGGGAAGCCCACGATGAAGTCCGAGGTGAAGGCAAGGTCGGCGCGCGCGGCACGCAGGCGCGCAATCACATCGAGGTAGTCGCGGCGCGTGTGCCTGCGATTCATCGCCGATAGAATTCGATCAGAGCCGGACTGCACCGGCAAATGCACATAAGGCATCAATGCGGGAAGCTCGGCGTGGGCGGCAAGCAGATCGTTGTCCACATCGCGTGGGTGGCTGGTCGTATAACGCAGGCGAAAGATGCCGGGTACTTGTGCAAGCCGGCGCAGCAAATTTCCCAGCGTCGCCGGCCGGCCATCGGGCCCCGCCCCATGGTAGGCATTTACGTTTTGTCCGATCAGCGTCACCTCGCGCACACCAGCTTGGGCGAGTCGCTTGACTTCGTCCACGATCTTTTCGACCGGCCGCGAAACTTCCGCCCCGCGCGTATATGGCACCACGCAGAACGTGCAGAACTTATCGCAGCCTTCTTGCACGGTAACGAAAGCGGAAATGCCGCGCCTGGCAATCGCGCTTCGCTCGGGCGCAGCCAGGACCTCGAACTTGTCCTCGACGGGAAATTCGGTGTCGACAACTCGCTCGCCATGCCGTGCGCGCGCAATCATTTGCGGCAAGCGATGATAG
>DAISKM010000400.1:0-3996 GCA_036820945.1 Pseudolabrys sp. | reverse complement strand
GCGTGAGGGATGAGATGAGTAAAGCCCTCGAGAGCCACGGTGTCGCCGTCGCGGACGGCCGATTTGATGGCTTCGGCGAGCGAGGAAATACGCGCTATACGAACTGATCCCGGTTGTGGTCCGTATTTACGGCTGCCCATCGGCAGGGTCAAATGGCGATCACGTCACAAGTTGGGGCTCCAACGGATCACCATCGATGTTGGGCAAGCAGCCGATTTTCACGATTCGCGCCGACCTCGACGCCATCACCAGCCTTGGGCGAACCCCATATGGCGAGCGGAGGGTGATCGGGATCCTGGGAGGCACCGTTCATGGGCCAAAACTCACCGGTCGGATTCTCCCAGGTGGCGCCGATTGGCAGATCATCCGCAGCGACGGTGCGGCTGACATCAGGGCCCGCTACACCATAGAGACAGAGAACGGCGCACTCATCATGGTCACCAGTGAAGGGCTGCGCCATGGCCCACCCGAGGTCATGACGAAACTGGCCCGGGGCGACAATGTCGATCCCGCTCATTATTATTTCCGAACCGTGATGCGGTTCGAGACTGCCGATGCTTCGGTCGACTGGCTCAACCGCATCCTCGCCCTGGCGAGGGGCCAACGGGAGCCTCGCGCAGTGCGGCTCGATGTCTACGAGGTGGAATGACTGTCAGCCGAATTCGCGCAGCAGGTCCATGAGCTGCTGCCGCCGCTTCTGTCCGATGTAGCCGGTCAGCTGGGCTTCGTGCTGCTCGGCAAGACCTTTAATGCGCTCCAACGCCCTTTCCCCGTCCTTCGTCAAATAGAGCGAGTGCGAGCGGGCATCGCTGCCGGACGCGCGTCGATTGATCCACTTCCGCCGTTCAAGCTCATGCAGCAAACGGGCTAGCCGCGCCCGTTCGATGCTCAAGGTCTGCGCGATCGCGGCCTGCGAGCGGCCTCGATTGGCTTCGATAACGAGCAGCACGGAGTATTGCGCAGGACGCACCTTCATTGCCCGCAACGTCCGGATGAAATCCTTGAATACCCAGATCTGCAGGCGGCGCAGGAAATAACCAAGATGATTGTTGAGCTGCCCGAGCTCGAGGCTGTTCTCCGCCCGAACCCGCGCGTTCTCCACCTTCTCTGCAGCGCGCATAATCACCGGCGACCCCAATAATGCCCAACATCAGAGTCACCTTGACGCTGATTGTTGTCAATGACAACATTCTCGCTGGCAGCTCGGCAATAGATTTGATCCAACGACTTTGCGGGAGGTCCCTATGCTGCAATGCAGGACAATTGCCGCCGTTCTCGTCGCCCTGGCGGCCACGCCGCTCCACGCCGAGACAAACGGCGTGCTGCGGATCGGGGTCCTCAATGACATGTCGAGCGTTTATGCCGACTTCCAGGGACCGGGTTCGGTGATCGCTGCGCAGCTGGCGATCGAGGATTTCGGCAAGCAGTCGAAGCGCAAGGCCGAGGTCACTTCGGGTGATCATCAGAACAAGCCCGACATCGGTGCCGGCATTGCGCGACGCTGGCTTGACGTTGAAGGCGTCGACATGATCGTCGATATGCCAAACTCGGCGGTCGCGCTGGCGGTCGGTGACATCGTGCGCGAAAAGAACAAGGTCGCGATCGGTTCAGGCGCGGGCACCGCGCTGCTGACCGGCGCAAAATGCTCGCCGAATTTCGTGCACTGGACCTACGACACCTGGGCTAACGGTCATGCTTTGGCGCGAGGCGTACTCGCCTCCGGCGCCAAGACGTGGTTCTTCATCACCGCTGATTACGCGTTCGGACATGATCTCGAGAAGCAGGCCAGCGAGGAAGTGCTGGCAAGCGGCGGCAAGATCATCGGCACCGTGCGTCATCCGCTCGGCGCGTCGGATTTCTCGTCCTTCCTGCTGCAGGCACAGGCTTCGGGGGCGGAAGTCGTTGCACTCGCAAATGCCGGCGGTGACACGACCAATAGCGTGAAGCAGGCAGCCGAATTCAAGATCGGCACCAGGCAGAAGATCGTCTCGCTCATTTTCGACCTGCAAAGCGTGCCCGCGCTCGGGCTGAACACCGCGCAGGGATTGGTTGGCATCAACGCGTTTTACTGGGACTTGACCGATCAGACCCGCGAATGGTCAAAGCGTTTCCAAGACCGGCACCCGAAAAAAATGATGCCCAACCATATGCACGCCGGCGTCTATGCCGCGGTGCTGCATTACTTGAAGGCGGTTGACAAAGTCGGCTCACCCAATGACGGCGCTGCGGTTGTCGCCGCCATGAAGGCGATTCCGACCGAAGACCCGCTGTTCGGCAACGGCAATATCCGCGCCGATGGCCGCAAGGTCCATCCGATGTACCTGCTGCAGGTGAAGACGCCGGCCGAATCGAAAAGCGAATGGGACGTCTTCAAAGTCGTGGGGACAATCCCGCCAGACAAGGCGTTTCGGCCGTTAAACGAAGGCGGCTGCCCCTTGGTCAAGAACTGAGATTGCACGAGAGAGGCTGCAGCGACATGATTGTCTGGCCACCGACAATATGAGCCGGGGAATGTCGTCGAAGAGCGTTGCCGCACAGCTACCTGCCTCGCTTGCCTCCGAACAGCATGGAAGCGTGGCCGTGCTGAAGCTCAATCGCCCGCAAAAGCGCAACGCCCTCGATGATGAGGCAATCGTCGGCATCGAGCAATTCTTCACGTCGTTGCCGAGCGACATCCATGCCGTCCTCTTGGCGGGCGAGGGCGAACACTTTTCCGCCGGTCTTGATCTGTCCGAACTGGAGGATCGCGATATTGCGCAGGGAATAGCGCATTCGAGCCTGTGGCATCGCGCATTCGACAAGATACAGTTCGGCAAGGTGCCGGTCGTTGCCGTGTTGCACGGCGCGGTCATTGGCGGCGGCCTGGAGCTTGCTGCCGCCTCGCATGTGCGCGTCGCAGAGTCTTCGGCCTTCTACGCGCTGCCGGAAGGCAGTCGCGGTATCTATGTCGGCGGTGGCGGTTCAGTGCGGCTCCCGCGGCTAATCGGTGTCGCGCGCATGATGGATATGATGCTGACGGGCCGCACCTACTCGGCTGAAGAAGGCCAGGCGATGGGCTTGACCACATACCTGGTCGAGACAGGCAAAGGCTTCGCTAAGGGTCTCGAACTGGCGCAGCGCATTGCCGGCAATGCCCCGTTGACGAATTTCGCGGTAATGCACGCGCTGCCGCGTATAGCCGAAATGGACCCGGCCAGCGGCTACGCGGTCGAGGCCTTGATGTCGGCAATCGCGCAGGCAGATCCCGATGCGAAGGCACGGCTGAAGGATTTTCTGGAGAAGCGCGCGCCCAAAGTGACTCGGACCTGAGGTGGGAGCAGGGCATGCCGGGATTAGCTACAGGCGTCGAAACGCAGTCAACCGCGCCGCTTCGCGCAGTGCGCCTGGGAAGACCTGATGCCCTCCTTGAGCGGCGACCGGAGGGCGTCATTCATATCCGCGCAGCGCAAAGCCTTGGCCGCTACCACGACAACCTGAGCCAACCGCTGGAATGCTGGGCGAAGACTGCACCCGACCGAGTGTTTCTTGCGCAGCGGGACGCGCAGGGCCAATGGCGCAAACTTTCCTATGCGCAGGTGATCTCCGACGCAAAACGCATCGGCGCCGCATTGCTCCGCCGCGGGCTGTCCGCCGAAAAGCCCATCGTCGTAATCTCCGGCAACGACATCGAGCACGCGCTGCTTGCTCTGGGCGCCATGTATGTCGGCATTCCGTACGCGCCGATATCGGCCGCCTATTCGCTCATGTCGAGCGACTTTGGAAAATTGCGCGAGATCGTCAATCTCCTGACGCCCGGCCTGGTTTTTGCCAATGACGGCGGGCCGTTCGCGCGCGCGCTTTATCAGGCGGTTCCCGACGACATCGAACTGGTCGTTACGCGCAATCCGCTCGGCGACCGCAAGACCACGATGTTTGCCGATCTTCTCGGCACAACCGACGAGGTCGGTGTCGCTGCCGCAAACCGCGCCGTGTCGGCGGATACGATCGCCAAGTTCC
>DAISKM010000399.1:0-4009 GCA_036820945.1 Pseudolabrys sp. | reverse complement strand
GAAGATGGCTGCAGCGCCAAGGAGCTTGACCCATGGTTCTCTGACAAGAGGCTGAAACCGCAGATCTCCAAGCCGCCACCACCGGCCAAGCCGCCGAAGCCGATGATGCTTGCCGATCTTCCGCCGGCCTGCAGAGCCGTTCTCGAGGCGCCTGCCAAGAACACGAGTTTGGCCAGCGACAAGCGCTAAAAATTCAGGGCGTGACCCGATGCCGATGCCCAAGCGCATGCCACCCAAGTCGACGACGCCGGAGACACTGCAAGTGCTCGCGGCGCTGGAGCGCAAGGTCCTGTGGCTCGCCAGCTGGATGATCCATAACGCCAATCATCTTCGCGACAATGCAGACGGCTTGAAAGTCGGCGGACATCAAGCCTCAAGTGCCTCACTCGCGACAATCATGACCGCGCTCTATTTCGATGTCCTGCGGCCGCACGATCGGGTCGCAGTAAAGCCGCACGCCAGCCCCAACTTTCATGCAATCCAGTACCTGCTCGGCAAGCAGGCGCGCGAGCGGCTGGAAGCCTTCCGGGGCTACAAGGGCGCACAGAGCTACCCCTCCCGCACGAAGGATGCCGACGACGTGGATTTCTCCACCGGTTCGGTCGGTCTTGGCGTCGCGCAAACGCTTTTCTCCTCCCTGACGCAAGACTACGTGCGCGCCCATGGTTGGGACCTTGACCGCCCCGAAGGCCGCATGGTGGCGCTGGTGGGGGATGCCGAACTGGATGAAGGAAATATTTTCGAGGCATTGCTCGAAGGCTGGAAGCAGGGCCTTCGCAATTGCTGGTGGATCATCGACTACAATCGCCAGAGTCTCGATGCTGTTGTTCGCGAGGGGCTTTGGGCCCGTTATGAGCAGCTCTTCAACAATTTTGGATGGAAGGTGGTCATTCTCAAATATGGCTCGTTGCAGGAGGCAGCGTTCAAGGAGCCGGGCGGCGAGACATTGCGCAAGTGGATCGACAATTGCCCGAACCAGCTTTACTCGGCGCTCGTTTTTGCGGGTGGCGCGGCATGGAGGAAGCGTCTCAATGACGAGATAGGCGACCAGGGCGACGTCAGCAGATTGATCGAAAAGCGCAGCGACACCGAGTTGGCGGCCTTGATGAACAATCTCGGCGGGCATGATATGCCCACTGTGCTTGACGCATTCCACAACGCTGATTCCGAGCAGCCAACCTGTTTCATCTGCTACACGGTGAAAGGCTTTGGCCTTCCTTTCGCAGGGCACAAGGACAACCACGCCGGCCTGATGACCCCGCAACAAATGGACACATACCGCCAGGCCATGGGCGTGCGCCCGGGTCACGAGTGGGACAAGTTCGAAGGACTGGATTTATCAGCGGAACGATTGCAGTCATTTCTGGATCATGTGCCGTTCGCCGCCGGTGGGCCGCGACGCCTCAGCGCACCGACAATCGATGTGCCCGATGAGCTTCCGGTCGCCATTCAACCGGTGATGTCCACCCAAACGGGATTTGGCGCGATCCTCAACGAGATCGGACGAAACGACAGCGATTTCGCCCGCCATGTCGTCACCACATCGCCGGACGTTACCGTATCCACGAATCTGGGGCCTTGGGTTAACCGCCGCGGGCTCTTTGCGCGTCAGGCGATGGCTGACACGTTCAAAAGCGAGCGCATCCCCTCGACATTCAACTGGGAATTCTCGCCCAAAGGCCAGCACATCGAACTGGGCATTGCGGAGATGAATCTGTTCATCCTGCTATCGGCGCTCGGCCTTTCCCACAGCATTAATGGCGAGCGCCTGTTGCCGATCGGCACGCTTTATGACCCGTTCATTGCGCGCGGCCTCGATGCGCTGAATTATGCCTGCTACCAGGATGCTCGCTTCATCCTGGCGGCGACGCCGTCGGGCATCACGCTGGCGGGCGAAGGTGGCGCACATCAATCGATCGCCGAGCCGCTGATCGGAATCGCGCAGGACGGACTTGCCAGTTTCGAGCCGGCATACGTGGACGAGCTCGCGGTGATCATGGCTTGGGCTTTTTCGTACATTCAGAAGAACGGCGACCGATCGCCTTCCGAAACAAGCTGGCTCCGCGATGAAACCGGCGGATCGGTTTACTTGCGGCTGTCGACCCGACCGGTAGAGCAGATGAAGCGGCCGGTCACGCCGGAGTTACGCCAGGAGATCGTCGACGGCGCCTACTGGCAGCGCAAACCGGGTCCCAATTGCCAGGTCGTCGTTGCCTATACCGGCGCGGTGGCGCCGGAAGCCATCGAAGCCGTCGGCCTGATGGCAGAGGACCGGCGCGATGTCGGCCTGCTCGCGATAACATCCGCAGACCGGCTCAACGCAGGCTGGGCCGCGGCGCAACGAGCCCGCGAACGGGGCCTCGTGCACGCGCGTTCGCATATCGAGCGGCTGCTTGCCGACGTGCCCTCGCATAGCGGCATCGTCACCGTGCTCGATGGACATCCTGCGACATTGGCCTGGCTCGGCGCAGTCGCCGGTCACCGGACACGAGCGCTTGGTGTCGAGCACTTCGGCCAGACCGGCTCGCTCGCCGAGCTTTATCGGCACTATGGCATCGACGCGAACGCGATCATCGCCGCGGCGCAGACGATTGCGCCCGGCCGGCCGATTCGGCACCTCAAGGCACTGCCCTGATCCGGGCTAGACGCCGAACAACAATGCCGTGATGCCGAAAATCACGATCCAGACGATGATCGCACAGACGATGACGGCAATCGTATAGATCACCGCCTTGTCCGGCGCGGGTTTCATCAACGCCAAAATGCCTGTGTGCAGAAGATAAAGACTGTACAGGCCGACTATTCCGAGAAACGCCAGTGCCGGAATGATGTTGAACACTCCAGCCACCCAGGCGGCGGTGGGCGCGTAGGCCGACACTCTCATGGCGTTCTCGGGGTTTTTTTGCGCGCCAAATGTACCGGCAAGAAAGTCGATGATGTAGGCCACGACAAAGACGCCGGCCAACGAGAGAGCATAAACGACAACCGCGCGTACAAGGCCAAGTCCGATCCCGATACGGTACGCGCCGTAGCCAATGATCGATGTTCCGATAAACGTGCACACCGCCGGTATGGCGGCGACGATCGCGACATAGTTCGGAAAAAGGTAGCCGGCATCGCCTGGCTCTCGCTCGATTACCGGCCATTCCGATTTCGGCTGCAGCAAGATCCCCTTAATACGTTCCACGAGATTCATGACACCCCTCCATCTAATCCGCGGTTGAACTTTTCTGATCCTCCAAAATCATCGCCGCACCCTTTTCGGCGATCATCATAGTCGGTGAATTGGTGTTGCCGGATGTAATCGAAGGCATCACGGACGCGTCAATGACGCGCAGGGCGTCGATGCCGATGACGCGCAAACGCGCGTCCACCACCGCCCTCGCATCGTCGTCGCGGCCCATCCGCGCAGTGCCGACTGGATGGAAAATCGTGGTGCCTATGTCGCCAGCGGCTTTCACCAACGCCTCCTCGTCGTCATCACGCACCGATGCTCCAGGTAAAAACTCGACAGGTGAATATTTTTGTAGCGCCGGTTGCGCGACAATCCCGCGCGTGACGCGAATCGAATCGGCGGCCACGCGTTGGTCCTCCGGCGTGGCGAGGTAGTTTGGGCTGATGGCAGGGGCCTGCGCCGGATCCTTCGATTTGAGCGCGAGCGTGCCGCGACTCGTCGGGCGCACGTTGGCGACGCTTGCCGTGAAGGCCGGAAATGGATGCAACGGCTCACCGAAACGATCGAGCGAAAGCGGCTGCACATGATACTGGATGTTGGCAGTGCTTTGCGATGGGTCAGACTTGGTAAAAGCGCCAAGTTGCGACGGTGCCATCGTCATCGGACCACGGCGGCGAAGGGCGTAGTCGACGCCCATGCCCAACCGATTGAACATCTTGGCGTAGGTCTCGTTGAGCGTTTTCACCCCCGAAACCTTGAAAATCATCCGCAATTGCAAGTGGTCGTGCAGATTGGCGCCCACCCCTGGCTTGTCGAGGACCACCGGAATCCCCC
>DAISKM010000398.1:0-4012 GCA_036820945.1 Pseudolabrys sp. | reverse complement strand
GCCGTGGCGCGATCGAAGGTGTTGCGGCGCCGGAAAGCGCCAACAACGCGGCGGCACAGACGTCATTCATTCCGCTGCTGACGCTTGGCATCCCGCCAAATGCGGTGATGGCGTTGATGGTGGGCGCGATGACGATCCACGGGATCGTTCCAGGCCCGCAGGTCATGACGAAGCAGCCGGAGTTGTTCTGGGGCATGATCGCCTCGATGTGGCTCGGCAACCTGATGCTGATCATCATCAACCTGCCGCTGGTTGGCGGATGGGTAGCCTGGCTGCGGGTGCCGTATCGGCTGCTGTTCCCTTCGATCATCGTGTTCTGCTGCATCGGCGTCTACTCGATCAACAATTCGCCAACCGATGTCGTGATTGCCGCGATCTTTGGCCTAGTCGGCTATTGGCTGGTCAAACACGATTTCGAGCCGGCGCCGCTGTTGCTCGCCTTTGTGCTTGGGCCGCTGATGGAAGAGAATTTGCGACGTGCAATGTTGATCGCGCGCGGCGACGCCACCGTGTTCCTGACCCGGCCGATTTCTGCAACCTTGATCGCGATCGCGGCTGGCCTGCTCATAATGTCGGCCCTCCCGATGATCCGCAAACGGCGCGATGAAGTGTTCGTCGAATGACGCGGTAAAGGTGCGGCTGCCTGCGGCTCGCCAGTCAGCCGGCGAAGGCCCCGCTGACTGCCAAAAGTCCGGCGGCCAGGATGACCAGCTGAATTGAGAAAGCAGTGATATTCGCGTCCCATCTTTTGGCGAAGATCGGAAGCGGCGCCTTGAAGGGCTGGTACCCGTTTCGGTCATAGGCGGCTCCGCCATAGATCGGCATCGCGATCAGCGCGGCGAAAAAAGCGGCGTAAACAATCGCCCCCATAAGGGCGACCAGATAAAGCCGCTCGACAGCAAACGGTCCGGGCCACCAGATCAGGGCGAGTGCCAGCAGGCCGAAGCCGACGTAGCTCAAAATCTGCCAGACCACATGAAACCGCGCATGCGGTGTCCATTCTGGATTTGTCGCGTGTGTTTTATTGAAGTCGGCGATCACCGTAAGGGCAGCATAGCCGGCGGGCATGAGCGTAAAAAGAATGCGGGCGATGAGGATGCGGTCGATGCTCATGGTTTTCCCCCGAGGTTCCACAGCTGATGGTATCAGGTATCCTGCGCCGGCGAGTCGCAAAAAGCGTCAGTTGATAAAGCATGCCGACAGTTGCCGCCGGGCGTAAACTTTCCCATCTTCCGAGTCGCAGGCACCCAAGACCATGCGCCAGTATCTCGACCTGATGGAACTCATTCTGAGCCGCGGCGCTGAAAAGCGGGACCGCACCGGCACCGGCACGCTCTCGGTCTTCGGGCATCAAATGCGCTTTGCGCTTGATGAAGGATTCCCTTTGCTCACCACGAAGAAATTGCACCTGAAGTCGATCATCTACGAGCTGCTTTGGTTTCTGGCCGGCGATACCAACGTCAAGTATCTGCAAGAACACGGCGTGCGCATCTGGGACGAATGGGCGGACGAGCGGGGCGACCTGGGGCCCGTCTACGGTCATCAATGGCGCTCATGGCCGGCGCAAGACGGGAAGACCATCGATCAGATCGGCAACGTGATCAGGATGATCAAAGGCAATCCGAATTCGCGCCGGCTGATTGTCACAGCCTGGAACCCGGCCGATGTCGACAAGATGGCACTGCCGCCATGCCATTGCCTGTTTCAATTCTACGTCGCCGACGGGAAGCTTTCCTGCCAGCTCTACCAGCGTTCCGCCGATGTTTTTCTGGGCGTGCCGTTCAACATCGCTTCCTATGCATTACTCACGATGATGGTGGCGCAAACCACCGGCTACAAACCCGGCGACTTCATCCACACGCTGGGTGATGCACATTTGTATCTCAACCATCTTGAGCAGGCCCGCCTGCAGCTGTCGCGGGCGCCGCGAGCGCTGCCCACGGTCCGGCTCAATCCGGAGGTGAAGGACATATTCGCATTTCGCTATGAGGATTTCGCGATCGAGAATTACGATCCTCATCCGCACATCAAGGCCAAAGTGGCCGTCTGACCTGGTTGCAAAAAACCGATAGCCTAATTGCCGATATTTGTATGCACCTAGCTAAGACGATTTTAAAACCGAACTTTGGTGAACCGAACAAAGTCGAACCAATTAAATGGAACTTGGCATCGCCAATTCGAGCGAAATCCGGTCCGTTAGTGAATTGTCAGAACAATCGTTCTATGCAGTGATTGAGAGCTCGCCGAATTATGCCGAATCGTTTCTCATACTCGCGTTGTGATTTCTTGCCGGGGCTCTCGGAGCTTTTTGGTCGGCACGTGGCGGTCTCGATCTTGCGCTGGAACGAGACGACATCATGAAAATCGTGCTCGTTGCCGCGATCGGCGACAACTCGGTCATAGGGCGTGAGGGACAACTGCCTTGGCGCCTTAAGTCGGATCTCCAACATTTCCGCAAAATCACGATGAATCGTCCGGTCATCATGGGTCGCAAGACGCATGAGTCGATCGGAAGGCTGCTTCCCGGCCGGACCAATATTGTATTGACGCGCGATCTCAGCCTCGTCGCTCGGGGCGCGGTATTGGCGACGAGCCTTGATGCCGCGCTCGGCTACGCGCGCGCGGATGCGGCCAAGCGCGGGGTCGATGAAATCATCGTGATTGGCGGCGGCGATATCTTCGCTGCGACGATGGAGATGGCCGACCGCCTTGAAATCACCCATGTGCATGTATCGCCAGAGGGTGATGCCGTGTTTCCGGTGATCGATCCGGAGGTCTGGCAGGAGATAGCGCGCGAGGATCACTATGCCGGCCCGGACGATGATGCCAACTTCACCCTGGTCACATATGTAAGACGTTGAATCCCCAGTTTATCGCGGCATCTGAACGCGTTGTAACGGGGCTTGGCGTCCCCTATAACCCCTCCCAACTAAAGCAAGCCGGGCGGGAATAGCCGGCGCGGGAGATCTAATTCGATGCCTTGGACAAATCAGGGCGGCGGAGGACCTTGGGGGGGCGGTGGCAAGGGCCCTTGGGGTTCCGGGCCGCAATCGCCGGGTCCGACTCCGCCCGATCTGGAGGAAATCCTCCGTCGCGGGCAGGACCGACTGCGGCGCGTACTGCCCGGCGGCAATCTCGGTGGACGCGGTCTCGCGCTCATTTTTCTTGGTGTGCTCGCCCTGTGGGGATTTTCGGGGTTTTTCCGGGTCGAGCCGGACGAAGTCGGTGTTGTTCTGCGCTTCGGCAAGGAAGTGCGCGAGGTGCAGCCCGGCCTGAACTACCATCTGCCATATCCCATTGAAACAGTACTCACGCCCAAAGCGCTGCGCGTGAACAAGATCGATATCGGAATGCGAGTGGTGGACGACATCCGCCGCGGTGGCACAACAGTACGCGACGTACCGGAGGAGAGCCTCATGCTCACCGGCGACGAGAACATCGTCGACGTCGATTTCTCGGTTTTGTGGAAAGTAAAGCCGACAGGCGTCGGCGAATTCCTGTTCAACATTCAGAATCCGGAAGGCACAGTGAAGGCGGTGGCCGAGAGCGCAATGCGCGAGGTCATTGGCCGCTCTGAGATCCAGCCCATTCTCACCGGGGCACGGCAGACTATCGAAACGGCCGTTCAGGACCTGATGCAGAAGACTCTCGATCATTACGGCGCTGGAGTCGCCGTGCAGCAGGTGCAGCTGCAAAAGGTCGATCCGCCGGCGCAGGTGATCGATGCGTTCCGTGATGTGCAGGCTGCGCGCGCCGATCTCGAGCGTGCCGTCAACGAGGCGCAAACATACGCCAACCGGGTCGTGCCGGAAGCACGCGGCCGCGTGGCGCAGATCACCCAGGCTGCGGAAGCCTACAAGTCGCAGACGGTGGCCGAAGCAACCGGTCAGACGTCGCGGTTCTTGAAGATCTACGAGCAATACAAAAAGGCCCCGGACGTCACCCGCGAGCGCATGTATCTCGAAACCATGGAACGTGTGCTCGGCGGCACGGATAAGATCATTTTGGATTC
>DAISKM010000397.1:0-4013 GCA_036820945.1 Pseudolabrys sp. | reverse complement strand
AAACTGAAACAGCTTGCAACGATTCTAAACTAGAAAACGAACGACTTTTGCCCTTGGCCGGCCAATATCGTAGCGCTGTAACGTGCTGGGGCGTGATTGTGAGCGGCTTGTCAAAGCGAGCGGTAACGAAAGCATGGCCCGCAAGCAGACAAAGGTTGAGATGCGGATAGACCGTATGGTTGCGTTTGTAACCAAATCGGGCGTGGAACCGCTGGATGATGGTTTCGATTTGCGGCTCATTACGAAAATAACTGTTTGATCGCTGAAAGGTTTTGGCGGTGACCGGATTCGCTTCGACCGATGATCTTGGCGAAAAGCAGGTTTCGTTCGATCAAATCGGATCGGGACTCTACGCGTACACGGCGGCAGGCGATCCGAACACCGGCATCATCGTCGGCGACGACGCGGTAATGGTCATCGATGCACAGGCGACACCGGTGATGGCCAACGACGTGATTGCTCGCGTCTCACAAGTCACGGACAAGCCAATCAAATACGTTCTGCTGACCCACTATCATGCGGTACGCGTGCTCGGCGCGTCAGCGTTCAAAGGGGCGGAGATCCTCGCGTCAGACGCTAGCCGCGGACTTATCGCCGAGCGCGGCAAAGAGGACATGGACTCCGAGATCGCCCGCTTTCCGCGCCTTTTCCGCTCGGCTGAAACAATTCCTGGTCTGACCTGGCCAACAATCACATTCCCCGATCAGATCTCGGTCTGGCTAGGGCGACGCGAGGTACGGATCATGCATATCGGACGGGGCCACACCGCCGATGACGTGATTGCAATAATTCCCGACGCTGGTGTGGTATTTTCCGGCGATCTCGTTGAGTACAAGTCAGCCTGTTACGGCGGCGACGCTCACTTCACCGATTGGCTCGCGACGCTCGACCATCTGGCCGAATTGCAGGCCACTGCGCTGGTGCCCGGCCGCGGCGCCGCTCTGACAACGCCTGAATTGGTGAAGGATGGCATTGAATTGACGGGAGATTTCATTGCGACGCTGTACAACTCGGTGCTGGAGAGCGTTGCCAAGGGACGTTCCCTGAAAGAGACCTTCGACTTCGTGCGGCTTACGATGGACCCAAAGTTCAAAAGTTTTGCAATCTACGAGCACCGTTTGCCGTTTAGCGTTTCACGCGCTTATGACGAGGCGCGCGGCATTGAGTGGCCGGTGATCTGGACCGCCGAGCGAGACAAGGAAATGTGGGCGGCATTGCAAGGGACGTGACACCAGCTCCTGATCCCCAATTTTTTGATCAAAATCGGTGATTTTGCCTCAGGCCCGTCTGGCGGCTGACGCCAGGCTCAATGTACATTGGTGCAAAAGAAAGTGCTCAATGAAGTATGGAGGGGAAACGCATGGCAAAATCACCATCTTCGCATCCGGCTCTTTCGTACACGGATGACATTGCAGCGAGTTGGACAGACGTCGCTTTGCTGGCCGGCCGGATATTCCTCGGGTGGCTGTTTTTGGCGTCGGGCTATGGGAAGCTTGGGAACATACCGGGGACCATCGCCTATTTCACGAATCTCGGGATGTCCCCGGCTGGGTTCTGGGCCTGGTTTGCGGGCTGCGCGGAAGTCGTGCTGGGCGCTGCTCTAATCCTGGGCATTGCGACGCGTTATACAGCGATTGCCACATTTGTGTGGGTGGTCGTAGCGACTGCCATTGCGCACCGTTACTGGACGTACCCCCCGCCCGCACAGGCTGCGCAATATAACAATTTCCTGAAAAACATCGCGATCATGGGTGGTGCACTGTGCGCCTTCGTAACAGGAGCGGGGCGCTACTCAATCGATGCGATGCTTGCAAAACGCTGAGGCCAGCGCGTTAAAATAAATCGTCCGGCCTAGGCCGGACGATTTATTTCGGCAATGAACTTTCGCCCTTAACGCGTGCAGGTGATCGCGACGACGCCGCAATTGTTGCCACGGCAAAGGTTTATGGCGTCACTTGCAACAGCGTTTGTTATGTCGGTGCTCTCGGCCTTGTGAAAGGTCGCGGCTTCCGCGAAAGCCTGCATCTTGCAATAGGCGTTCGCGGCGGCTACGCCGCACTTTGCACCGGAGGCGAGACAGCGGTCTATCCCGTATCCGTCTGCATCGTTGGCGATGACAAAGGTGCGTCGCTCGGCGTTCGCGGTGCCGGCCAAGCACAGCAGAACGACAAGACTGGCCAGAAGTCTGTGCATTGAGGCGCTCGGGGGTTTTCGGCGCCGCCGCGGCGCCAGAATCCACCATGCCCGCAGAATCGTTAAATGAGGCTTAACCCTGTCGACCGGCTCCGGTCACCGAATTTTTCCTGTGTTTTGCACGAGTTCTGCAACCACCTTGACGGCTTGAGCCTGACAAATCATTGTGCCGCCATGAACGGCCTTAACCATATCTGCGGCATTTGCCGGGAGATTATTCGCTAGCGCCATCCGCGCTGGTCACGGCCGTCTTTTCTCAAAGTTGAGATAGCAGGACAGCCCGGCCAGCGGGGCCGATGGGTGTCACTTGCTATGGAACTCAGGCTCTACGATACGCTGACGCGGGAGAAGCGGGTATTTACGCCGCTCGACCCTTCGCGCGTCCGTATGTATGTGTGCGGGCCGACGGTCTATGACTTCGCTCACATCGGCAATGCGCGGCCCGTCATCGTATTCGATGTGCTCTTCCGGTTGCTGCGACACATCTATGGCGAAGCCCACGTTACGTATGTTCGCAATGTCACGGATGTTGATGACAAGATCAATGCGCGCGCAGCCGAGCGCGGCATTTCCATCCGCGATCTGACTGAAGCGACATATAACCATTTCAAGGAGGACGTCGCGGCTCTCGGCTGCTTGCCGCCGAGCGTGGAGCCACGCGCGACTGAGCACATCGATCAAATGAAGACGCTGATCGAGTGCCTGGTCAAGAATGGATGTGCGTATGTCGCGGCGGACCATGTGCTCTTCGAAGTCAAGAAAATGCAAGACTACGGCAAGCTCTCGAAGCGCTCTTTGGACGAAATGATTGCCGGTGCGCGCGTGGAAATTGCACCGTTCAAAAAAGATCCAATGGATTTTGTGCTGTGGAAGCCGTCAAAGGCGGGCGAGCCGGCATGGCCATCGCCCGCCGGCATCGAGACGCCGGGGCGGCCGGGCTGGCATATCGAATGCTCGGCAATGTCATGGAAGCACTTGGGGGAAACGTTCGACATACATGGCGGGGGCATCGATCTGGTGTTTCCCCACCATGAGAACGAAATCGCGCAATCGCGTTGCGCCTTTCACACCCAGGTGATGGCCAATTTCTGGATGCACAATGGCTTCCTGCAGGTCGAAGGCGACAAGATGTCGAAAAGCCTCGGCAACTTCGTCACCATCCATGACTTGCTCAAGGATTGGCCAGGTGAGACCGTGCGTTTCGCGATGCTGCAAACGCACTATCGGCAGCCGATCAATTGGACGATTGCCGGCCTTAAGGAATCGCAAAAAAATCTCGATCACTGGTATGAGCTGACCGCCGAAGCAAAGCCGGGGTATTTGTGCTCCGAGGCGGTTGATGCATTGCTCGACGATCTCAATACGCCGAAGGCATTTGCAGCATTCCACGAATTGCGCGCGGAGGCTGCGAAGGGCGCCGGGCCGGCGGCGGCCAGTCTGAAGGCGAGCGTGCAATTGATCGGACTACTTCAAACGCCCGCGGCCAAATGGACTTCGTTTCGCCCGGCTTCAATCTCGATCGACGAACGAAAAGTTCAGAGTCTGATTGAAGCGAGGGCCGCAGCCCGGGCTGCAAAGAACTTCAAGGAATCCGATCGCATCCGCGATGAGCTTGCCGCCATGGGGGTGGTGGTAAAAGATTCAAAGGACGGCACCACCTGGGAGATTGCGCGATGAACGCCACCTTCCACTCCGGCGGATGTCAGTGCGGCGCGATCCGTTTTCGTGCCTCCCGGTTTGGGCGGTCGTCGATTTGCCACTGCCGCATGTGTCAGAAGGCCCTCGGAGGATTTTTCGGAGCGTTGGTGACCGCGCATGAT
>DAISKM010000396.1:0-4018 GCA_036820945.1 Pseudolabrys sp. | reverse complement strand
TGCGGCCTGCACTTCTTTTTTCTCGGTGAGTTTGGCCTTCGAATCCTCGACTGGCTTCAGCGGCTCTTCAGCCTTTTTCTCCACCAGCGGCTTTGGCGTTTCCACCTTGGGCGCGTCCTTTACGCCCTTGGTCATCTCCGAGAAATCCTTTTCGCTGATCAGATCGACTGGCAGCGACTCTGCGGGAGTAACGTCGAATGTCTTTCCAGAAAACGACAGCGTCGCCCACAGCAGTACCGCTGCGTGCAGGCCAGCCGAGATCGCTGTCGCTTTTCTCATCACCGCGCTTTCGCGCCCTGCTCAAATTCGGTGACCAAGGCTACACGATGAAAGCCGGCTGACGACAGCTGGCCCATAACCTTCATCATGGTGCCGTAGTCCACTTTTCTGTCCCCGCGCACATATATACGGGCCTCGGTACCCCCGCGCGCCCCCGCCACTGCCTGCATCTTGGGTATCAGATCGTCCACAGCAATCTCGCTATTCTGCAGAAAAATCTGGCCTTTGTCGTTGACGGAAACCGTGAGCGGCTCCTTGTCCTGATCGAGGCTTTTCGCCTGGCTCTGCGGTAGGTCAATCGGCACACCGACTGTCAATAACGGCGCCGACACCATGAAAATGATCAACAATACCAACATGACGTCGACCATCGGCGTCACGTTGATTTCGCTCATCACCCGCCGCCGGTGGTGTTTACGCTTGCCGAGAATAGGAGTGCCCGCGTTGGCAGCCATCTGGCAGTCCCCTACCCGCGCTCGTCAATTTGCCGCGACAGGATGGCGGCGAACTCGTCGGCAAATCCCTCGAGCCGCTGGGCCTGCTTGTTAACCTCCGCCGCGAACTTGTTATAGAAAATGGTCGCCGGTATGGCAGCCACAAGGCCCAGCGCGGTCGCGAAAAGCGCCTCAGCGATGCCGGGGGCAACCACGGCCAAAGACGTATTCTTTGACGCCGCGATCGACTGAAAGCTTGTCATGATGCCCCAGACCGTGCCGAACAATCCGACAAAAGGCCCGGCGGAGCCGACGGTGGCAAGAACGAGCAGGCGCTTCTCGAGCCGCTCCACCTCGCGGGCAATCGTTACCTCCATGACCTTTTCGATGCGCATCTGCAGGCCGCCGATCGTGCGGGCGTTTCCTTCAAAGCTGCGTTTCCATTCCCGCATTGCCGCCACGAACAAGGCCGCCATCGAATGCGCCGGCCGCGACGAGAGCGCGCGGTAGAGTTCGTCGAGAGACTGGCCGGACCAGAATGCCTGCTCGAAGCGGTCCATGGCCCGACGCGTCCGCGCGTAAAGCACGGTTTTGTCGATCGCGATCGCCCAGACCCAGACCGAGCAGATCAAGAGACCGACCATCACGGTCTTGACGACCCAGTGGGCATTCCAGAACAGCGTGAACAACGACAGATCGGAAGAGGACAGCGGGAGCACCGACTGTGCCATGTCGGCAGGATTCATAGGCACGTCCTTTCCGCTCAATCCGATCCCGTGGGTCGAACCGGCGCGGCGCAAACTCGGCAATCAACAGGCGCGCGCGACGATCCCGCCCACGCGCTAAGCCGAAGCCGACTATCTCGCGAAATTCCTAGGTCCCGTCCACCGGTACCTACGAAATCCCCGCGAAACTTGGCCAAACTTGGGCGCGCAAGCGGGCTTGTGGCCCATAACAGCGCTGATTGGGGTTAAAGACTCGTTACCCTCGTGGCGGGCTGATCCCAGACACAAAGGCCGCCCTTTCAGGCGGCCTTTGGAGAAATTCAGGTCTGGGCTTGGCTTGCGTCGGGAGTTTGTCGGTTTCGACGCTCGGCCATGAACTGGTCGAACTCGGCCCGATCCTTCGCCAATCGAAGACGTTCAAGGAACTCGCGGAACTCGCGCTGCTCTTCCTCAAGCCGGCGGAAGGTGTCGGCGCGGTAGTCATCGAACGCACGGTTGCCGCTGGAGGACGCGTAGGCCCAAGGATTACCCCAGGAACCGCCCCAGGGAGCGCCGCTCACACGGGAGCGCATCCAATCCATCTTGCGCTGCATGCGATCGATCTTGTTCTGCCAATGCTGCTGTCCGCCACCCATTCTTCCGCTCCCGATGGTGAAAGCGAGGGCACCAATCCCAAGCGGCCACCAGATCATGAAGCCAAGGATGATCAACGCGATCCAGGCGGGTTTTCCTAAGGCATCGAGTTGCGCGGTGATGGGCATTGTCGACCTCGCGTGAATGTAAATAACATTTACATAGGTAGGCTGCGACGACGCCTCTGTCAAGCGGCGCGGAAACGAAAATGGGTGGCGTGCCGCTCTTGCGCCAGTGCTGCGCGAAAAAGTCGCGGTTAGTCCGGGTTCCAATTGCCTCGTCTGTCACGCCTTTCAGACCGGACCGTTATCGCGATCGTCCTTGCGGCAGCCCGAGCCCGCGCAGGTAAATCAGCACAGCCGCCTCAAGCAGTTCTTCCGGTGACATCGGCAGTGCTCGCCGCGTCGCATCCCCGCGCCCGAACAGCGATGCAATACCGTGCGTCATTGCCCAAACATGCAGCGCGACCATCAATGCCGGCGGACGGCCTTGCGGCGGCATTAGCGCGACCAGCTTCTCCGCAGCCGCGCGCAGCACGGCGAATGCATTTTCGCTCGCTTCGCGCAACTCGCGATCAGTATCGAGAGCAACGCCGGCTTCGAACATCGCCGAATAGTAGGCCGGTTCGCGCTTGGCAAAAGCGAGATAGGTTTTGCCAAGCCGGTCGAACGCGGTCATCACGTCCGGTCGGCCGTCCTCCCATGCCTTCGCGAGCGCATTTGCGAATTGCTCAAAACCCCGGCGCGCCACATCGGCGAGCAGTGCGTCGCGGTCGCGGTAATGGCGATATGGCGCTGCCGGGCTCACGCCGGCCCAGCGCGCTGCGTCGGCGAAGGTAAATCCCGCCGGACCTTTCTCGGCGATCAATTCGAGCGCGGCCCGCACCAGGGCCTCTTTCAGATTGCCGTGGTGATAGCCACGCGGTTCGGCGCGCCTGCCCCATTTCATGTGAATGGGATTAACATGAGTCCCGCTCGCCCGTCGATGCGGGCTTACACGCGCCGGCGACGTCTCGCGGAAAGAGGCAGATTGTCGAACAGCGTGGGGCCGTTCGGCTGTGCACCCTCGATGGTGAGGAGGCGCAGCTTGCTGACCACGCCGCCGGGCGCCGAGAAACCACCGGTTTTGCCGCCGGCGGCCAGCACACGATGACAAGGAACGATCAAAGGAATCGGATTTTGCCCGAGGGCCTGTCCGACGTCGCGCGCGAGCAACTTGTCACCAAGGCGTTCCGCGATCTCTCCGTAAGTCAGCGTAGAGCCCGGTGGGATCGTGCGCGCGATGTCATAAACCTTGCGATTGAACTCCGGCAGATCGCCAGCATCGACGGTCACATCTCTCAAATCGCGCTTCTCGCCGCGCAACAGCGAAGTGATGCCGTCGATCGCCTGCTGCACAGGCGCCGGAGGGAGCGTTTCCTGTGCCGCGGCGAAACGGCGCAACAGACGCGCGCGGGTCGCGCGCTCGCTGCCGTCGTGGATCTGCACGCCGGCAATGCCGCGCGCACTCCACACGATGCCGCACGAACCGATCGCGGTGTCGAAGATCGCGAAACTATAACTCATATGCGAACGATAGCACGGCGCCTCAGGCAACGCCGCCCGATTCCTGATCCGCTTTCATGGCGATGCGCAACGGCTTCGGAATCGGCTTGGCGCGGCCGCCGGAAACAAAGGCGACCTGCACGTGCGCCTCGACCAGAAGGTCCTCGCCGCGCATTACCTTCTGATTGAGCGTTACCGAAGCGCCTCTCACTTCCTCGGGCGAAGTAACGACGTCGAGCACGTCATCCATGTACGCCGGTTTTCTGAAATCGATGCTCATGTGGCGCACAACAAAAGCAAACCCAGGCGCTTCTTTCTCGGCCAGCTCGAACAGGGCGCGATGGTCGGCGCCGATCAGCCGGAGATAATTGGTGCGGCCACGCTCCATGAAGCGCAGATAACT
>DAISKM010000395.1:0-4029 GCA_036820945.1 Pseudolabrys sp. | reverse complement strand
CCCGTGCCGCCACTGGCCTGGATTCCGCTATCGATCCTCTGGTTCGGCATCGGCGACGTACAGAATCAGTTCATCATTTTTCTCGGTATGTTTTTCCCGATCTTGCTGAACACCATTGCCGGAGTGAAGAACATCGAGCCCAACATCATTCGAGCCGCACGCTGTCTTGGGGCCAGCGAGGCGCGCATCCTTCGCCGCATCGTACTGCGTGCGGCGCTCCCGCAAATTATCACCGGCATTCGGATCGGTCTCGGCGTTGGCTGGATGGCATTGGTAGCAGCCGAGCTGGTTGGAGCCAATTCCGGTCTTGGTTTTCTGATTAACGACGCGCGTACGCTGCTGCGCACGGACGTCGTCATCGTGGGCATGATCACTATCGGTATTGTCGGCCTTATCATAGACCGGGCGATCCGGGTGATCGGACGCCGCGCAATGCCCTGGTCGCGCGCACTTGCGGCCTAGCGAACTGTAAATGTTATGGCCACCCTGACCGCGACGGGCTTAGCCAAAGAATTTTCGGGACATAGCGCCGACGATCCCTCGGTATTGGCGCTGCGTGGCGTGAACTTTACCGTCAATCACAAGGAATTCTGCTCGGTGCTTGGTCATTCCGGTTGCGGAAAGACGACCCTGCTTACGTTGGTCGCCGGTTTCGAGGAGCCAACCGAAGGCGAGCTGTTGCTCGACGGCAAGCCGATCGGCAAACCGAGCTGGGAACGCAGCATGATATTTCAGGATTATGCCTTGTTTCACTGGCTCACGGTCGAGGACAACATCGCCTTCGGCCTGCAGATGAAGGATGTTGCGCGCGCCAAGCAGAAGAGCATCGTTGGCAATTACATCAACCTGGTCGGCTTGACCGGCTTCGAGAAACGCTACCCGCATCAACTCTCTGGCGGCATGCGTCAACGGGTCTCGATTGCGCGCGCGCTGGCGGTCGAACCGCAAATCCTGTTGATGGATGAGCCGTTTGCGGCGCTTGACGCTCAAAACCGCAGCCTTATGCAGCAGGAAATGCTCCGCATTTGGCAGCACGCGCGCAAAACCTGCTTGCTGGTGACGCACAGCATCGAGGAAGCAATCGCGCTGTCGGACCGCATCCTTGTGATGACTCGCCGGCCCGGAACAATTAAGGCCGATATCTTTGTCGATTTACCGCGTCCGCGCGACGAGGATGACCCAGATGTCATCGCGCTAAAGAAGAAAATCCGCGGGCTGATCCACAACGAATTTGAAATAGAGCAGTAGACCGACCGAAGATCCCTCCCGTCCTCACACAAGCCTCAGCAACAGTAAACCGCCAAGTTACAATTATGAAGATGACGGCCGTGGCGCCGAGCGCAGTAGTAATGTGTCGCCAGCCGAGGCCGACGGAAGTGCCGAGGCCGAGCAAAATCTCACGCTAGTCGCTTAAGGAGCACGTCATGCGGATTTTCATTGCTGCTGTCGCCGCCGCACTGATTGGTGTTCCAGCGGCCGCAAACGCCGAGCAAGTGATCAAGTTGAAGGCGGGATCTGGCGCAGACAAAGTGGAAGCAAATTGCCAACCCTGTCATAGCCTTTCCTACATCCCGATGAATTCGTTTCTTAACGCAGCGGGATGGGATGCGACCGTCACCAAGATGATCAAGGCTTTTGGCGCTCCCATTGACGACGCGGACGCCAAGGCGATCGCTGATTATCTCAAAAAGAACTACGGGACTTAGCCGCTGTCCCAGACGACATGGATGGCCGCAGCCTCTATTGATGGAGAGTAGAGTTTGGTGACAAAATTCTTTGTAGATCTAGCTAGTTAGCACTGAGGCCTATTTTAGAGGTCGTACTACTCGTCGTACTGGTTGAACGCTCGATTTCTGTCCCGCGAATTTTTCTGCTGTTTTGCGCTCTCGCGGGAGCATTTAGTCCAGGTTTGGGCAGGCAATTTCCGTCGTGCAACCCGGGCCGGCCGAAATCGTAAGGCTGAAGCGATGCAATTTGATGATCGCGGCGACCATACTCAAGCCCAAGCCAAGGCCTTTGGTGTTTCGAGTTTTGTCTGAGCGATAGAAGCGCTGGGTCACCGCTTCTCGTTCGATCTCTGGGATGCCGGGGCCGGTGTCAATCACCCGGATGACGGTCTCGCCTTCCTGGTGAAGCGCTACGAGCTCCACACGTCCGCCCTGAGGTGTAAATTTCACCGCGTTGTCGACCAGATTGGCAACGGCCTCGAACAGAAGATCGCGATCACCGTTCACAGTCGCCTCATCAGACGCTTCGACCCGAAGAGTGACACCCTTGTCTTCGGCAATCGGATCGTAGAGATCGCCCACTTCGCGAATCAGCGGGGCGAGTTGGACCTCGCTAAACCCCTCGCGCCGGCGACTATGCTCGATTTCCGTAATGCGCAACAGCGCCGTGATTGTGGTCAACGATTGGTCAAGACCAGCGATCGCCTGATCAGCAACTGCGCGGAATTCCTCCAGCGTTGAGGCGTGCTCTCGGCCGCGTTCGAGACGTATCCGCACACGGGTGAGTGGCGTGCGCAGGTCATGCGCGATGTTGTCACCGACCACCTTCGCCTCCTGCAGTGCTTCCTCCAGCAGCGCCGCGCGCACCGCCGCGGTTATATGCCTTGTCACCCCCCTGTAACCAAGGAAACGTCCTTGCGGATCAAATTGCGGCTTTCCGCTCGCGGCAAGGTAGATTTCGGAACCGTCCTTGGTGGCGGCTCTGTACCTGAAGTCGCGAAATGGCTTGTGCGCGTCGAGGTTCGCGAGGTGAAGGCGCCACTTTTCTGGCTCCTCCTCGAGGTCGAGAGCGTAATCCCATGCCACCGCGCCTATTTGGCGGGTGGGTATGGTGCCGAGTTGCTCGGATTCAATGATGAAACGGTGGTCTGGCCCGGTCTCCCAGTACCAATCTGAAGCCGACTCGGTGAAATCGCGGAATCGCTGTTCGCTCTCTCGAAGCGCCTTCTCGGCCTGGTTGCGCTCCGTGACATCCATCACAGTGCCGACAAATTCAACAGGACTTTTCGAGGATGCATTAAAGACTGGGCGCGCCACCAGGTGAATAAACTTGACGACGCCATCCGGAAGAACAATTCGGTAGTCCAGTTCGAAAGCTTTTCCTTCAGAGATTGCTTTCTCACGAACTGCATCGGTGTGAGCCCGATCCTCAGGATCGAGGCGCTGGCGAATTGTTTGGAGTGATGGGATCCCCTTATCCGGGTCGAGGCCGTATATCTGATAATATTGATCCGATAGATGGACGAATTCTCTCGAAGCGACATTCAATGCCCAACTGCCCGTTCGGGTCAGCCTCTGCGCTTCAGCTAAATATGTTTCGCTCCGGCGTAATTCGGTGGTCCGTTCCGCCACCTTTTTTTCGAGCTCATGCCTGGCATTCTGAAGCTCTTGCTCTCTGTGACGTAGCGCTTCCTCGGTGTGCTTTGCGTCGGTGATATCCGTGCAGGACCCGAACCAATTGACAATGCTACCCTTGCTGTCACGGACGGGCACGCCGCGCGTCTTGAACCAGCGGTAAACTCCATCGTGCCGCCGAACGCGGTATTCCACATCATAGGCGTGTCGCTCCGCTACCGAACCCGTCCAAACTTGCCGTGTATTATGCCGATCATCGGGATGGAGAACGTCCATCCAGCGCCAACCGAGCAACTCACTCTCGGCGATCCCGGTGTACTGCGTCCATTGGGCGCTAAAATAGTCGCACGCGCCGTCCGGCGTGGCAGACCAGACAAGTTGCGGCAACGCCTCGACCAGGCGGCGCCAATGCTCCTCTCCCTTGCGCAATGGTTCGTCTAAGATGCGACGCGATTTGTTCATAGCGCCAGCAATCCAGTCGCGCTGCCCCAGCCGCAACCAGAAATCAAATTTAGTCTATAAAACATTCTCTAACAACCGCGATCCAATGGCCCAAGGAACTATCGTCGAGCAAGTATCGACTGATTTCTGGCGCAACCGGAGTCGGAGCTGTGCGGCCGCAGAATGTATGTACTCCACGCGAAATTTTCTCCCGCCGGCATCGGGA
>DAISKM010000394.1:0-4032 GCA_036820945.1 Pseudolabrys sp. | reverse complement strand
CCGGCCTTATTGAAATGTGGGGCGGCCTCGCACTCGAGAAGGCCATACCAGGCACGCCGTCGGATCCCTCCGTCGTCACGGGTGCGGTGCGCGGAATTCTGGCCGCGTGTATCTGGATTCCGTACTTTCGGAGATCGAAGCGTGTCAGGAACACGTTCGGCGATTCAGGCCCGAGCGCGCCCGACCCGCACGGCTGACTTCGGATCAGGCGAGGACATGACCAAACACCTCGCAAGTGCATGATCGTCATCCGGCACGGATGAGTTTTATCGCTTCATCCTTGCCGAAGAGATAAAGCAATTGACGCAGCGCCTGGCCGCGAGGGGCCGTCAACGTTTCATCGCGTGACAAAATGAGAGCCGCATCATCACGCGCCGCCCCAAGATATTTCCCGTGCACTTCGGGCCGCGCGATCTGAAAGCCGGGCAGACCACTTTGGCGGGTCCCGAGCAGGTCTCCTCCGCCGCGCAGCCGCAAATCCTCTTCGGCTATGCGGAAGCCGTCTTCCGTTTGGCGCAGGATGGCAAGACGCGCTTTTGCGGTCTCGCCCAGCGGAGCCTTGTAGAGCAGGAGGCAGGTCGAAGCGCCGGGTCCGCGGCCAATGCGCCCGCGAAGCTGGTGCAATTGCGCAAGTCCGAAGCGCTCCGCGTGCTCGATGACCATGATTGTTGCCTCCGGCACGTCGACGCCTACCTCTATGACAGTGGTGGCAACAAGCAATCGCGTCTCGCCGGCGGCAAATCGCGCCATGGCCGCATCCTTTTCGGCACCTTTCATACGGCCGTGGACAAGGTCAACCTGGCCGCCGAACTTCTTCCGCAGCTCCTCGAAGCGGGCCTGTGCGGCGGCGAGATCGGTTTTTTCTGATTCATCGACCAGGGGGCAGACCCAATAGGCACGCTTGCCGTCGCTCAGGACGCGCCCGACAGCATCCTCGACTTCCTCAAGCCGCGACAACGGAATGGCGCGGGTATCGATCGGTTGCCGTCCCGGGGGCTTTTCGCGCAGTTCGGAAATGTCCATGTCGCCGAAAAAAGTAAGGACCAGCGTGCGGGGGATCGGCGTAGCGGTGAGGACAAGCACGTCCACCGCCTCGCCCTTCTGCGTCAACGCAAGGCGTTGATGCACGCCAAAGCGATGTTGCTCGTCGACGATGGCCAATGCGAGATCGTGGAAAACAACATCCTCCTGAAAAAGCGCATGGGTACCGAGCAGAAGATCGATGTCGCCGAGAGCGAGGCGATCGAGGACCTCCTTGCGCGCCGGCCCGCGTTCACGGCCGGTGAGTATCGCCACGCGAATGCCGGCGGCTTCGGCCAGTGGCGCGACGGTTGAGAGATGCTGACGGGCAAGAATTTCCGTAGGCGCCATGAATGCGGCCTGCCGGCCCGCCTCGATGACGGCCGCTGCGGCGGCGAGGGCAACGACGGTTTTGCCCGACCCGACATCGCCCTGCAGCAGCCGCAGCATTCGCTGAGGACGGGCAAGATCCGTGATGATGTCGTCGACCGCCCTCTGCTGCGAATGCGTGAGCGCGTAAGGCAGTGCTTTCAGAATTCGAGCACGCAAGCGGCCTTCGCTGGCCGAACCGCGGCCGGCCTGTCGTCGCATGTGCGAACGCATGAGGGCGAGCGCGAGCTGGCCTGCGAGCAGCTCGTCATAGGCGAGCCGCGTCCACGCGGGATTTTCTGGGGCAATATCATGCGGCTGAGCCGGCCGGTGAAGATTGCGCAAGGCGGCAGCAAATGTGGGAAATCGCTCGCGCGCGACCCAGGCTTCGTCCTGCCATTCCGGCAGATGCGACAATCTTCCAAGAGCGCCATCCATCGCGCGCCGGACATTGCCGAGCGCCAGTCCCTCGGTGAGCGGATAGATCGGCTCGACCAATGGCAATGCGGCGAAGCCTTTTTCGTCCACCACGCGGTCCGGGTGCACCATCTGCAACATGCCGTCGTAGAACTCGGTGGTCCCGGAGACATAGCGGGTCTCGCCCTCCGGCAGCAGCTTCTGCAGATAGTCCTTGCGTGCATTGAAGTAGGTAAGAATGAGATCGCCGGTATCATCGTGCGTGTAAACGCGATAGGGCACTCGCGAGCGATGTGGCGGCGACGGCCGGTGCTTGTCGACCGTGACCGCGACGGTCACCACCTGGCCCGGCAGTGCATCGCGCAATTTGGGCCGCGCGCGACGATCGATCGCGCCCGACGGCAGGTGAAACAGCAAATCGATGATGCGCGGCCCGTCTCGATCAAGAAGCCGCGCATAGAGCCTGTCCAATTTCGGTCCAACCCCAGGCAGGCTGGTGAGGGAGCCAAACAACGGATTAAGCACCGGCGGACGCATGGGTTGCAGTGTAGTGGATTCACGAAACGTGCAGCATGGTCTTCGCGGCACGTGTTCCGGCAATCCCCGGTTGGGAGGACTTGCCGCCCTCCCATGACAAATCAGAGCCCGCCCTCTATATAAATCCTCGCCCGGCCCCGTCCGGGTTTTTGGCGTTGGAGACAGGGTTGAGTACTGGAACGAATTTATCGAGCGATGGACTCGATGCCCGGCGGCGCCGTCTCCTGTTCCGGTGCCGGCACCGCGGCATCCGGGAAATGGATTTGGTTCTCGGCCGTTTTGCCGACACGCATTTGGCCTCATTGACCGATAGTGAACTCGACGAGCTCGAGCGCTGGCTCGTCGTGCCGGATCAGCAGATCTTCGCCTGGGTGACCGGAATGGAGGCGATGCCAGGGGATTTCGACACGGCGTTGTTCCATCGGCTGCGAAGCTTTCACAACAAGGACGCAGTGTGAGCAAGACCGGACGATCACCCGCCGAGTTGCTCAAGCGGGGCAAGCCGCTGACTTTAGCGCAGGTAGCCGACGGCGCCGAAGGATTGGTTCTGGCTGACCTTGCGCGTGCGGTCGCAGCCAGCAAGGACGCGGCGCCGATATCGCTTGCCGTCGTTTGCCGTGATGGCCAGCGGATGGGCGCGCTGTCACGCGCGCTGGCATTTTTTGGTCCCGACATCCAGGTGATGGAATTTCCGGCCTGGGATTGCCTGCCTTACGACCGAGTATCTCCCAACGCCGCGGTGGTGGCGCAGCGGATGACGGTGCTGTCGCGGCTCACCCGCGTAAAAGGGCGCGATAAACCGTCGATTCTGCTGACCACCGTCAATGCCGCGCTGCAGCGCGTGCCAACGCGCGACTTTGTAGCAACCCACGCCTTGTCGGTTGCGCCCGGCAACGTCATCGGCATGCAGGGCATCATCGACTGGCTGGAGCTTAACGGCTTCGTTCGAGCCTCCACCGTGCGCGAGCCGGGCGACTACGCAGTGCGGGGAGGCATTCTTGATCTTTACCCGCCCGGCATGGATATGCCGGTGCGGCTCGATTTCTTCGGAGATGCGATCGAAACCATCCGCGCCTTCGATGCGGACACCCAGCGAAGCGAAGAGCAACTGCGCGGGCTCGATCTGGTGCCGGTGGCGGAATTCCAGCTCGTCACCGAAACCATTCGTCGCTTCCGCACCGGTTATGTCGCGCAGTTCGGCGCCGCCGGTCCCGACGACCAGCTTTACGAATCGGTCAGCGAGGGACGCCGCTATCCTGGCATCGAGCATTGGCTGCCGCTGTTCCAAGACCGACTGGATACGATCTTCGACTACCTTCCAGGCACTGCGTTGGCCCTTGAACATCTCGCCGAAGATGCCGCGCATGAGCGATTTGCGCAGATTACCGATTACTACGACGCCCGCCGTGATGCGCTGAAGGAGGGCGCGAGCCCCATCTACAAGCCGCTGCCGCCTGATCGGCTGTATCTCGGCGAGAGCGAATGGAAGGAACGGCTTGAGGCGTCGGCGCTTGCCCGGCTAACGCCGTTTGCCGTACCCGACCCAGGTGCCGTGAATATTGGAGCACGTACCGGGCGCAACTTCGCTGCCGAGCGTGCCGAGCCTGGGGCGAACGTCTTTGAGGCGCTAAGCGCTCACGTGCTCGCCTTGCAGGCAACAGGCAAGCGCGTGGCCGTTGCATTGTGGAG
>DAISKM010000393.1:0-4080 GCA_036820945.1 Pseudolabrys sp. | reverse complement strand
AATTGGTACGGGATGGTTGCACCGGCCAAGACTCCGCCCCAGATCGTCGCCATCCTCAACAAAGCCGCGGTCGAGGCTATGAAAGATCCGATAGTGGTCGAGAAACTGGCAAGTCAGGGCGCCATCCTGGTTGGCGACACGCCGGAACACTTCCGCGGCTACATCGACAGCGAAACCAAAAAGTGGGCGAAAGTGATCGCTGACGCCGGAGTGCAAACCGAAAAAGACAAGTAAGTGGTCCGACGAATTCGCATGTCCCAGGCGGAAAATTTTGTACTGCGCTCGACCCCAACCTCGCCATTCGGGCGCAAGGTTCGCATGGCGATCGACGTGCTGGGCTTGAACGAGCGCATTACGGTCGTGCCCGCCGACCCGCTTGACGAGAGCGATACGCTGCGAAAGCAAAACCCGCTCGGCAAGATGCCTTGTCTCATCCTGCCCGACGACAGCACGATTTATGACAGCGGTATCATCATCGAGTTTCTGCAAGATGTCGCTGGCACGGATCGTCTGTTGCCCCTGCGCGGACGCGAGCGCTATCGCGCGCTGACGTTGTCGCGGCTTGCCGACGGCGTCATGGATGCCTCCGTTCTCGTGGTTTACGAGAGCCGCTTTCGTCCCGATTTGCCGCATTCGCCGCGCTGGCTCGCCCATCAGCGCGGCAAGATCCTCCGCGGGCTGACGGAGTTCGAAAGTTCGCCGCCAGACCCGAGCAAAACAGACGTCGTATCGATCGGCTTGTCGTGTGCACTCGGCTATCTCGATTGGCGCAAGCAGGTCGACTGGCGTACCGCCCATCCCGGTCTGGTCTCGTGGCTGGAACGGTTTTGCGAGTGCGAGCCGGCTTTCGATCGCACCCGCGCCAAGGACACGTGATGGAGCACACCATCGATACGGTGGCCGATGCCCCTTACTGGATGGCCACGCCCAGCAAGCCGAAGCTGAGATTGCCGGCTGGAACATGCGACGCTCATGTGCATGTCTTCGGCCCTCGGGCCCGCTTTCCCTTTGCCGAGGGGCGCGGCTACACGCCCTCTGATGCGCCCAAAGACATGTTGTTCAGGCTGCACGAGCAGCTTGGCATCCAGCATTGCGTGGTCGTGCAACCAGCCTGTCACGGTTTCGACAATTCGGTTACCGCCGATGCGACCGTGGCCACAGGCGGCTGCTACAAAGGCGTCGCCCTGGTTCCGCTGACGGTTTCGGACGCCGAACTCAAGCGGCTCGATGCCGCCGGTCTATGCGGCGCCCGCTTCCACTACATGGGGCATTTGGTGGCGGGCCCAAAAATCGACGATGTCATCGTCTTCGCCAAGCGGCTGGCCGACCTCGGCTGGCATCTGCAAATTCACATGGAAGCCTCACTGATCGCGGACTTGGCACCCGCGCTCAGACGCTCGCCCGTTCCTGTCGTGATGGACCACATGGGGCGCCTCGATGCCTCGCTCGGGCTAGAGCAACCGCCTTTCAGGGCATTGCTCGCGCTGCTGAATGACAAAAATATTTGGGTGAAAGTGAGCGGCTCGGACCGGGTCACCCGGCAAGGCCCCCCTTATGCAGACGCGGTCCCATTTGCGAAGAAGCTGGTGGCTGAGTTTGGCGACCGCTGCGTCTGGGGCACCGACTGGCCGCATCCCAATCATCCGGCGCCGGTCCCGGACGATGGCGTTCTGGTCGATATCCTCACGGAAATCGCGCCGAGCCAGGCCGCGCGGCAGGCAATCCTGGTTGGCAATCCGCAGCGTTTCTATCGCTTCGCGCCGGTGCGGCGCTTGACAGGAAAGTCATCGTGACCGGCCGCCTGCAGGATCGGATTGCAATCGTGACGGGCGCCGGCTGCGTCGGTCCCGGCTGGGGCAACGGCCGCGCTATCGCCGTGCGTTTCGCCGAGGAAGGTGCCAGGATTTTCGCGGTCGACCGCGATCTCGATACCGTCAAGGAGACCATCGATCGCGTGAAGGCGGTGGGTGGTGAGCTTGTCGCCCATCAATGTGACGTTACAGGCGCGGCATCCGTCGAAGCGATGGTGAAAACCTGCCTCGATCGTTTCGGGCGCATCGACATATTGATCAACAATGTGGGCGGCTCGGCCCACGGCGGACCCGTCGAAATGAACGAAAAGGTCTGGGATGCGCAGGTCGATCACAACCTGAAGAGTGTCTTCCTGGCGTTGAAGTACGTCTTGCCCGTGATGGAGCGCCAAAAGAGCGGTGCTGTCGTCAATATCGCATCGACCTCCGGCCTTCGCTGGACCGGCGCCGCGCAGGTCGCCTATGCCGCAACAAAGGCTGGCGTGATCCAGTTATCGCGCGTGGTGGCCGTGCAATACGCGGATAAGGGCATACGCGTGAATACGGTCGTTCCTGGACAATTACACACGCCGATGGTCGAGGCGCGGCTCGCGGGCCAGCGCGCTGGCGGCGATGTGGAAGCGCTGCTCAAAACCCGACTCGAGCGAATCCCGATCGGGTTCATGGGCGATGGCCGCGACACGGCCAACGCCGCCCTGTTTCTTGTGTCCGATGAAGCACGCTTCGTCACCGGCACGGAAATCGTGGTGGATGGTGGAATGACGGCGCGCTGCGATTAGAACGGCTTTCGTTATGGCCGGGCTTCTGCCGGCCGCGATGTCCGGCACGACGCGACTTAAGAAGCCGTGTTGAACCGCTCGATGCAGGTGCGCAGGACCTCGTCGCCGGGCTTCTTCCACCAGTTCTCAGCGGAGAAAATTTCGACCTCGGTCAAGCCGCGGTAGCCGGCCTTGTGCACCAGTTCGCGGATGCGCGGCAGGTCGATGACACCGTCACCCATCATACCGCGATCGAGCAGCAAATCGCGCGTCGGCACCAGCCAGTCGCAAATATGGTAAGCCAGGATCCGGTTGTCGGCCCCGGCCCGTGCAATCTGCGTCGCGAGATCGGGATCCCACCACACGTGATAGGCATCGATAGCAACGCCTGTACCGGCGCCGAGCACATCGCATAGATCCAGCGCCTGAGCGAGTGTGCTAACGCAGGAGCGGTCCCCGGCATACATCGGGTGAAGTGGCTCGATGGCAAGCGGCACGTTGCACGCCCGCGCAAACGGCAGGATCGCGGCGAGCCCCTCCTGTATCATCTGACGCGCGGAGCCGATGTCCCGCGAACCTTTGGGTAAGCCACCGGCAACGAGAACCAGGCATTCCGCGCCCAGTGCCGCCGCCTCATCGATGGCGCCTTTGTTGTCGTCGATCGCCGCCAGCCGGCCCGCCTTATCCGCAGCAGGAAACATGCCGCCCCGGCAATAGCCTGTGACGCGCATGTCATTCGCTTTGATAACCCGAATCGATTCCTCGAGTCCGAGTGCGGAAACCTGATCGCGCCACGGATCGACGGCCTTGATGCCATGCCGCGCGCAAGCCTCTACAGCTTCGCGCAGATTCCACTGCTGACGCACGGTCGCAAGATTGATCGACAGACCGTCGGTGTTCATGCCATTCCATGCACCGCCAGCAGCTTGTTCATGCGGGCCGCGGCCAATTCGGGATCGTGCAGAACGCGGGCTTTGTCGGCGAGGCGAAACAGCTCGGCAAGATGCAGCAGCGAGCGCGCGCTCTCCTGCCCCCCGACCATGACGAAATGGTCCTGCAAGCCGTTAAGCCAGGCAAGGAATACGACACCGGTCTTGTAGAAGCGGGTCGGCGCCTGAAAGATGTGCCGGGATAACGGCACAGTCGGCTCTAGAATCCCGTGGAAGCCCTGCAGGTCACCGGCTGACAGCCGCGCCAGCCCCGCCGATGCGGCAGGCGCGATCGCGTCGAAAATACCCAAGAGCGCATCCGAATAGCCCTGATCGTCGCCGGCGATCAGTTCGGCATAGTTGAAGTCGTCGCCGGTATACATTCGTACGCCGGCAGGCAATTTCCGGCGCATCTCGATTTCCTTCTCTTTCGAGAGCAACGATATCTTCACCCCGTCGATCTTCGACGCGCTATCGTGAAGGATGCCGAGACAATTCTCCATGGCTGCGGCGTGATCGCCAGAACCCCAGTAGCCGGCAAGCGCGGGATCGAACATCTCCCCGAGCCAATGAATGATGACC
>DAISKM010000392.1:0-4082 GCA_036820945.1 Pseudolabrys sp. | reverse complement strand
GCAAGGGGATGCGCATCGCCAACAACAAAGCCGAGGTGGCGGAAGGTTTTGCGCGTGCTCGATCGGAAGCGAAGTCCTCATTCGGCGACGAGCGCGTCTTTATCGAAAAATTTATCACCAATCCCCGTCACATCGAAATCCAGGTGCTCGGCGACAAGCATGGAAACGTCATTCACCTCGGCGAGCGCGAATGCTCGATCCAGCGCCGCAATCAGAAAGTAATCGAAGAGGCGCCCAGTCCTCTGCTTGATGCGGCGACGCGCAGGAAGATGGGGGAGCAGGCGGTCGCGCTCGCCAAGGCAGTCGGTTACGACAGCGCGGGTACGGTCGAGTTTGTCGCCGGGCAAGACAAGAGTTTTTACTTCCTGGAGATGAATACGCGGCTGCAGGTCGAGCATCCGGTCACCGAGCTCGTGACCGGCATTGATCTGGTTGAGCAGATGATTCGCGTAGCCGCTGGAGAAAATCTTTCAATCAGGCAAGGCGACGTGAAGCTCGATGGCTGGGCCATCGAAAGCCGGGTCTATGCCGAGGATCCTTACCGCAATTTTCTTCCATCGACGGGGAGATTGACGCGCTACCGTCCGCCGCAGGAGGGAACGGTCAAAGGCGTAACGGTGCGCAATGACACCGGCGTCTATGAAGGCGGTGAAATCTCGCTCTACTACGATCCGATGATCGCGAAGCTCGTCACGCATGCTTCGACGCGTGATAGCGCGATCGCTGCGCAAAGCGATGCTCTTGATGCTTTCGTCATCGACGGTATTCGCCACAACGTGCCCTTCCTCGCCGCCCTGATGGCTCATCCGCGCTGGCAGGCCGGCACGCTTTCGACCGGGTTCATTGCAGAGGAATTTCGTGGCGGTTTTCACCCGCAGCCGCCGGAAGGCGGGTCTGGCGAGGTGCTGGCGGCCGTTGCCGCCGCGATCGATCATGTCCTGGGTGAGCGCAAGCGGCGCATTTCCGGACAACTGGGCGGCAGGATCGTCACCCGGGAAAGTCAACGTGCCGTCTGGCTTGGTGAGCGCGAAATCAAGCTCGAGGTCAAGCGGGTGAACGGCACAATTCATGTCCGCATGCATGCTGCCAACAGCGAGCATCGCCTGGCGTCGAACTGGAAACCGGGCAATCCCATCTGGAGCGGGACGCTGGATGACAAGCCGGTTACGGTGCAGGTCCGCGAAATACCGAACGGCTTTGCCTTGAGTCACCGCGGCGTGGAGTCCAGGGCTTATGTCTACACCGAACGTGAAGCCGGCTATGCCCGCCTGATGCCGCCACGAAAAATCGCCGATACGGGAAAGAAAGTGCTTTGTCCGATGCCCGGTCTTGTCGTTTCGATCGCTGTGAAAGAGGGCCAGGAAGTCAAAGCCGGGGAGACGGTCGCCGTCGTGGAAGCAATGAAGATGGAAAACGTGCTGCGTGCCGAGATCGACGGTACGGTCAAGAAGATCAATGCCAAGCCGGGCGATAGTCTGGCCGTGGATGCCGTTATCCTCGAATTCGCCTGAGCGGAACTGGCCGTAAGGCCGCGCGTTCGCTCTCCGAATAGATTCACCCCAAGAAGTGACGGGGGCAATGAGCGGCATCCCGTCCACGACGAGGATCAGGAGGACGCCGGTCCCGAGAATTATGAGCGAGAAATCGACCGTCTGGACCAGGCCATTCGGAGCTCACGCTGACAGGCCGGTCTGAGGTCTGGTATGCGGGGTTGATGACATTTTATTTCGCTTATGGGTCGAACATGGATCGTCGGGCGATGAAGCGCCGCTGTCCCGGTGCGCGCGCCCTCGGTCCAGCAGTGCTCAGCGGTTATCGTTTTTTTGTCGGCATCGACGGCTGGGGGTCGGTCGCGACAAACGCAGGGGACACCGTGCACGGCGTGCTCTGGCGGCTTACACCGCGCGACATGGCCGCGCTGCACGCCTATGAATTGCTGCATCGGGGCCTTTATGAGGTCCGCTATCTGCCGATCCGTCACGGGGCGCGGTGTGTGCGCGCCATGATCTACTTGCTGCGGAGGCGTTCCGTCGGCAATCCGCGCCCCGGTTATGTGGAAATGATTGCTTCAGCTGCGCGGGGCTGGAAATTACCCGAACCGTATGTCCGTTCTATCGAGCATTTGTCGGTCTCGCGCTGGACCGGCACCCGCGTTATCGAGGCGGGGGATTCTGTGTGAGCGACAGCATCATTCGACATGTCGCAGTGCGCGGCCGGGTTCAAGGCGTCGGCTATCGCGCTTTTGTCGAAGATGAAGCGTACAGGCGCGGGTTGCACGGCTGGGTGCGCAATCGTCGCGATGGCTCGGTCGAGGCCGTGTTCGCCGGTCCTCGTGCGGCAGTTGAATCGATGATTGAGGCTTGCCGCCGCGGTCCAATGTCGGCGTTGGTCCGCACGGTCGATCAGCGCGAGGGCACCATGGCCGATCTTCGGGAGGATGCCGCGGCAGGCGATTCATTCTCGGTGTTGCCGACAGTCTGATCGATTGTTGCCCCGAACAGCGGCTCGAACTCCCGCCGCAGCACCATGTCGACTTCCGCCATCGATACCGGCAATCCGAGGTCGGAAAGGCTGGTGACCGCGTAGCGCTGGTCGCTGACCCCGCATGGCACGATGCCTGAAAAATGCGAAAGGTCCGGGTCGACGTTGAGCGCGATGCCGTGCAGCGTCACCCATTGCTTCACGCGAATTCCGATAGCGGCAATCTTGTCTTCACACCCTTCGCCCTTTTCGGCTCGCCGTACCCAGACCCCAATGCGGTCGTCCCGTCGCTCGCCGTGTATATTGAATGCGGCAAGCGTGCGGATGATCCATTCCTCCAAGGTGGCAACGAACCGCCGGACGTCCGGGGCGCGCCGTTTGAGATCGAGCATCACGTAGGCGACGCGCTGGCCGGGCCCGTGATAGGTCATCTGCCCCCCGCGTCCGGTTTGGTGGAACGGGAAACGGGCGTCGACGATGTCGCGAGGATTTGCACTCGTGCCCGCTGTGTAGAGGGGCGGGTGCTCCAGCAGCCAGACGAGTTCGGGCGCCTGACCGGCGGCGATTGCCGCCGCGCGCCGTTCCATCGTGGCGACTGCCTCCTCATAGGCGAGGGGAGAATCGCTAACGCGCCATTCGACCGGCAGCGATCCGGGCGGCGCTGCGAGGCCGAATACCAACGTGTTTCGCGCGTTAATCACTCGTTCACCATACCATGATGACCTTACACCTGCTCGCCATTGCCCTCTGACTCGCAATATAGGGAAGAAACGTGGCCACACTCGATAAGGTCGCCGTCGACATCACAGTGGTGCTGGGCACCACATCCATGCCTATTCATCAAGTGCTGCGGCTTGGTCGCGGCGCCATCATCGAGCTGGATGCCTCCGAAGAAGACGCAGTCAGCATCCTTGCGAACAATCTGCCGGTGGCCAAGGGGACGGTGGTCGTGAACGGAAACCGCATCGCGGTGAACGTGGCGGAACTGCTGCCGCGCCCCCCACATATGCGTTGACGCGGACGCGGCAAGGGTTTGTGGCTGCACGGAAATTAAGTCTCCGGCGCGCGCCCGCAGGCCTTGTCCATCAACTTCCTATTTGTTACATGGTCCGCCATCATTGGACGCGAGGCTCTCAGGTCTCCGCGTCCTTTCCCCATGCGGTCGTGGCGGAATTGGTAGACGCACTAGCTTGAGGTGCTAGCGGTGAAAACCGTGGAGGTTCGAGTCCTCTCGACCGCACCATTAATGTTTACACCGCAATTTTCTCAATAGCTTACTGAACAGGTTGGTCTTTTCCAAAGGCACTGGTACAAAAATCGCTACAAAACGGTTTTGTAGCGATGCCTCGAATTGCAACCAAGCTTGCTCCGGCTGGTCGCGGCGGATTCGTCGCGCGTAAGGTTGTCCCCGCTGACGTGCGCGAGGAATACGCGAAGCTTTATGGGCAGCGGGTCGAAGAGCGATTGAATACCGGCGCAGTGCCGATCTTGTTGGCGCGGGCGAAGCATCGCGAGTGGCTGTCAGAGATAGAAGCGCGCATTTCCAATATCCGGGCAACATCTGTAGTTGCACCGCACATGTCCGCTTTCGGGGGTAAAGC
>DAISKM010000391.1:0-4092 GCA_036820945.1 Pseudolabrys sp. | reverse complement strand
CCGCGATTCTGTCCTTCGATCCGGCGATCGCCGACTACCACAACCAGGGAACGATGGAGCCGATCAAGGTCGTCGCGCCGCTCGGCTCGGTCGTCAACTGCAAATATCCGGCGACGGTCGGCGCCTCACCCGTCAACGTTGGTATTCAGGTGATGGAAGCCGTGCTCGAGGCACTTGCAAAGGCATTGCCTGGCCGGGCGGTCGCAGCCTGGGGCAAGCATCGCGGCGACTACGTCTTCGCCATGGATCCCCGCACCGGCGAGCCCTATGTGCGCACCAGCTTCGATTACGACGGCAGTGGCGGTGCGGTCGCGGGCTACGACGGCTACCAGGCGGTGAGCACGCTTACCGCCTTGGGGGCTGCCCATCGCGACAATGTCGAGGAAATGGAGGTGCGCGTGCCCTGGCGTGCGTTGCGATGGGAATTTGTCCCCGATTTCTCCGGCGCCGGAAAATGGCGGGGCGGCCCCGGCCTGCATTGGGAAGCGTTCAATGAAGGCTCGGACGGCCAGATGGCCACTGGAAGTTCAGACGGCGACGTGGTGCAGGGATTCGGCGCGCTCGGCGGCGAGCCGACACCGGTCTCCCGTACCTACCTGCGCCGCAACGGCGAGGACATCCGGGTCAAGCCGCATCGACTCGTGCCTGTCAAGACCGGGGATGTCCTGGTCAAACATTCTTCTGGCGGCGGCGGCATCGGAAATCCGGCCGAGCGGGATCCGGAATTAGTGCGCGAGGACGTCGAGAACGAATTCGTTTCGCTCGAAAATGCGAAGGAGATCTACCGAGTGGTTATTGAGACCGACACCCTGAAGGTGGACCATCAGGCAACCAAGACCTTGCGCGCTAAGTAAAGCCGCTCATGGAGCATGCGGCATGGCCGCTTGGAAAAAGCCGATGCCGATGAAGCCGCCGTGAACCGAGTTGTCTTGCCACCGAAAGACGAGGCAATATCACTGCTGCGAACTATGCAGCTCATTCGTGCGTTCGAGGAGCAAGTCCGCAGTCTCTTCTTTGGCGGGATAATACCGGGCCTTGTGCACCTCTGCGCTGGCCAGGAAGCAGTAGCGGTGGGCGTCTGCTCGCAGCTGCGCACCAGCGACAAGATTGCGAGTAACCATCGCGGCCACGGCCACTGCCTGGCAAAGGGCGCCGACGTGCGCCGCCTGATGGCGGAGATCATGGGCCGCCGCGCCGGATATGGGCTCGGCCGTGGCGGCAGTCTCCACATCTTCGACGTCGTAAATGGGAATCTCGGAACGAACGGCATTGTCGGGGGCGGCATTCCGCTTGCCGTGGGTGCCGCCTTCAGTGCCAAACGGAACGGCCGTGGCGACGTCGCCGTCTGCTTTTTTGGCGATGGCGCGCTAAACCAGGGTTTGTTGTTCGAAGCCATGAATATGGCTGCGATTTGGCGGTTGCCGGTCGTATTTGTTTGCGAAAACAACGGCTATGGTGAATTCACCGCAAGCGAGCACGTGACGGCTGGACGTGATCCAAAAGCGCGCGGCGCCAGTTTCGATATCCCTTCCGAAGCAGTTGATGGCATGGACGTGCTCGCCGTGCGCGAAGCGGCTCGACGGGGTATTTCCAGGGCGCGTGCGGGCGAGGGGCCAAGTTTCCTGGTTTGCACCACCTACCGCTATGGTGGCCACCATGCGGGCGACAAACAAGAATACAAAGACACTGCGGAAATTGAGGCGTGGCGGCAAAAAGACCCGATCGAGCGTTTGGGCCGGCAGCTCCAGGATGAAAACCTTGTAACCTCGAAAGTGATCGCCGCACTCAAAGGGGCTGTCGAAACCGAAGTCCGTGAGGCAGTTGAATTTGCCCGTGCCGCGCCGATGCCAGAACCGCAGGACCTCGGCCTGCACCTGTATGCCTAACGCGCGGAACATAACCTATCGTTCGGCTGTCCTCGAGGCGCTCGCCGGCGAGATGCGGCGAGACCAGAATGTGATTTTAATCGGCGAGGATGTCGGCGCGGCCGGTGGTGTTTTCAAACAGACCGATGGACTGCACGCCGAATTCGGCGAGGAGCGGGTTATCGATACCCCAATTTCCGAAGCTGGCGCTTTCGGATTGGCAATCGGTGCCGCCATGGCCGGCCAACGGCCAGTGTTTGAGGTCATGTTTGGTGACTTTATCACGCTGGTCATGGACCAGTTGGTGAACCAAGCCGCCAAGGTGAATTACATGTCGGCCGGACAGTTCTCAGTGCCGCTGGTGCTGCGGACCGCAGTTGGCATTGGGGCGAATCTCGGGCCGCAGCATTCGCAAAGCCTGCATGCGTGGACGGCGCACATCCCAGGGCTCAAGGTGGTTATGCCATCCACTCCGGCTGACGCCAAAGGCCTGATGACGGCCGCCATCCGCGACGACAATCCAGTCGTCTTTTTCGAAGATCGAATGCTATACAACGTATCGGGCGAGGTGCCGCAATTCGAGCACGTGGTGCCAATCGGCAGCGCTGAAGTGAAGCGTCCGGGACGCGACGTATCGATCATCGCAACCTCGCGTATGGTCCATATCGCGCTGGCGGCGGCCGAGCTGCTGGCACACGAAAATGTATCTGTCGAAGTTGTCGATCCGCGCAGTCTCGTTCCGTTGGACATCGACACGCTCGTGGCCTCGGTAAAGAAGACCTCGAGAGCTGTCGTTGTTGATGGCGGTTATCGACAATACGGAGTGACAGGCGAAATCGCCGCGACGATCGCGGAAGAAGCGTTCGATTGGTTAGATGCACCAATAATGCGGGTCGGCGGGGCCAACGTTCCGATCCCGTTCAGCAAGTCGATCGAGCCGCTCATGTTGCCCGACGCTGCGAAACTGGCTGCGATCGTGGCGCAATTACTGCATGGAACTCGATGAAAGTTGGGAGATAGCCGATGAAAGTTTCACCGCTTGATCGCAAGACCAGTTTATCAATCTTCGATCGGATGCTCATGATGCGCTATTTCGAAGAGGCCGTGCTTCGGCTGCATCAGGAACGTCAGTTCGCTAGCCATTTTCACCTCTATATCGGCCAAGAGGCAACTGGCGCTGCGGTTCTCGAAGCGCTCGGAGACAAAGATTTGATCTGCACGACACATCGCAACCATGGTCACCTGATCGGCCGCGGCAGCGATCCCGGGCAGACCATGGCCGAAATCCTCGGTCGCTCGACCGGTTTGAACCGGGGCCGCGGCGGTACATTGCATGCAAGCGACCCATCGCGCGGCTTTTTGTCAACATCGGCGATTGTCGGAGGCTGCGCCGGATTGGCTACGGGAGCTGCATTCGGGATCAAAACCAAGCGAGAGTCGAACGTCGCGGTCGGCTTTTTCGGCGATGGTTCGCTTGAAGAGGGATTGGTCATAGAATCCTTCAACATCGCAGCGCTATGGAAATTGCCCGTCATCTACGTCTGCGAAAACAACTCCGCCGGTGCCATGGGTCCGCAACAGGGCGGCTATCCGACTGCAATCACGGCAACCGACAGTTTTACTCGCCTGCCCGCGGCTTATGGCATCCATTGCGTCAAAGTCGACGGCGCGGACATCGCTGCAGTTTACGCGGCTGCGACTGAAGCGACCCAGCGTTGCCGTGCCGGACAAGGACCGGCTTTCATCGAGGCCTTTACGGTCCGGTGGCCCGGCAGCAGTCCGTTGTGGCCCGAGCCTGCGACAGTTACGGATTTGAACGAGGCCTGGGACCCAGCGCGGCTCAAAGGTCCGCATGTCGCCTGGCTGCGAGATCACGACCCTCTGCTACGTACGGCACGCGATATTGTCGCCCATGGATATGTCTCGCAGGATGAGGTCATGGCTCACGACAAGGATGCGCGTGCGCGAGTTGAGGCAGGCGCGGCTTTTGCGATCGAGAGCCCCATGCCGTTGTCCGAAACGGCACACGAACACGTGTTTGCTTGAGGAGCCCGCGATGAGGAAGATGAGTTATGCCGGTGCAATCGTTGAAGCCTTGCGCACCAGCCTTTCGGAAGATCCGACATTTAGCCTGGTTGGAAGCTATGTGCTTGGCTTAGGGCCTAAGCGGATTCTGATGGATTCCATTCGTACCGAGTTTCCCGACCGCCTTTACGATCCGCCCACA
>DAISKM010000390.1:0-4102 GCA_036820945.1 Pseudolabrys sp. | reverse complement strand
GCCCATCCCCATGCCATTGGTTTTCGTGGAGAAGAAGGCGTCGAAGATGCGGTCCACGTTTTGCGGATCAATACCTGTTCCGGAATCCTGAACTGACACCGCGACTCCGTTCGAATCGAATGGCCTCGATCTCACCCGCAACATTCGCACCCGATCATTGATGGTACGCATTGAATCAATGGCATTGGTGACAATATTCAAGATAACCTGTTGGAGCTGACCTTTGTGCGCCGTGATCAGGGGGAGTTCGTCGGCCAATTCGAGATCAACAACAACCCGGCTCGCGTCCAGGTCGACGTTTGCCATCGCGACGGCTTCTCGGATGAGGTCATTCGTATCAAGCGCGGTTCCGGGGTGCTCGCTCTTGGTGAACATGGCCCGGACTGATTGAATCACCTCGCTTGCCCTATGACCGTCTCCTACAATGTGCCTGAGACTCTCGCGTACCTCATCAAGGTCAGGCTGTGGCCTGTCGAGCCATCGCAGACCGGCATTGGCATTCGTCACGATCGCTCCGAGAGGCTGTCTGATTTCATGTGCGATCGCGGCCGACATCGTCGCCAAACTCACGCGGCGGGCAACTTGCGCAAGCTCCTGCCGCGCACGTCCCAATTTCTCCTCTGCATCCTTGAGCTCGGTGACGTCGGCCGCCATGGCATAGATGCAGCTCTGGTCTTGAACGGCCTTCCACAACAGCCAACGATAAGTGTCGTTGCGGTGACGAAATCGAACCTCAAAACGCTGGGTCATCTCGCCTGCGGCGAGCTGCTTAGCTTCGGCGCGGATCTTTTCGCGGTCGTCGGGATGGACCAGCCAATACGAATCCTTGCCGAGCAGCTCCCGTTCCGACCAACCAAGCACCAAACTCCAGGCCGGATTGACGCTGAGGTATTTACCACTCAGGTCGGCGACCAGCAGCAGATCCTGTGACACATTCCATATCTGCAGCCGTTCGTTGGTCTCGGCTTTGACGCGCTCCTCCAAGGTCTCGTTGAGTTCGCGCAGCGCTTTCTCAGCTTCGAGTTGGTCCGTGATGTCAGTGTTGGTGCCGAACCAACGCACGACTTTGCCCGCTTCGTCGCGGATGGGCAGTGCGCGGGAGAGGAACCAGCGATAGTCGCCGTCCCGGCCGCGGAGCGGAAATGTATCCTCCCAAGGCATGCCGCTTTCAAAGCTCTGTCGAATCCGACGAACGACGCGGTCGACGTGATCGGGGTGATGAACTTTCTGCCAACCCCAGCCCTCCATTTCCTCGAGGGTGGTGCCGGTGTAGTCGTGCCAACGTTTGTTGTACCAGTAGATCCAGCCAGCGTGGTCGGCTGTCCAGGCAAATTGGCTGATGTTGTCGGCGAGCTCGCGAAATCGCGCTTCGCTTTCTCGCAACGCGTGCTCGCTGGCGGCCAACACGGCTTCAGCGCGTTTGCGTTCGGTTATGTCTTCCGCGACGACGTTAATTCCGACAATTTTTCCCTCCGGCGTCTTCAGGGGATGCCAGTTCGTGATCCAAACATGATCAGCGTTGCTTTTGTCCGCCTTCTGTCCGCGAACTTCGATGCCGGTAATCGGCTCGCCGGTCCCCACGATGGCATTGACGACCTGTTCGACCTGTTCCGCAACTGCCGGAACGGTGTCGCGAACCGATCGGCCAATATGGTCCGCTACCGAAATACCGCAGATTTCCGTCAATCGCTGATTGATCTGCACATACCGGCAATCGAGCGTGAGAAACGCAAGCCCCACCGGCGCGGTGCCGTAAATCAGCTGAAGCTCGGCGAGCCGCTCGTAGAGCTGTCTATTTTGCTCTTGCAGCCTGGAAAATTTTGCCGGCTCGCTTGCGGGCGAGGTATCGCTTGCATCGAGATGCTTTGCCTTTGCCGATTTTTGCATCACCACTGACTTGAACGCTGGCTTGGCATAAGGGAGAATCGTACATGACAATCGCCTGCATTGGAACAAAGACTCGGATCAACGATGATTGATGCCTATGACGTTCGATACCTTCGTATAGGTGCGCTCGTCTTTTCGATACGCGCCATTAACCAGCGTACACTGGCCTAAGTTGGCGCCAGCGCCCTAGGGTTCCCACAACAAGAACAGCCGATATTACTGCGGGGAGCCCACCATGATCAGGACACTGGCGATCACCTGCCTTGCAGCTGGAGCGTTGGCCGGCGGCGTATTCGACACTGAATCTGCCTGCGCAGATCCGCTCAGCTTCGCTTCGCCGTTCGGCCGTACGAACTTGATTTTCGCCCCGGCGATGCGCGAGCCAAAGGATGAGGATGAAACATCCGTTCAGATTCCGGCACGGCTACATCGCAATGTAGTGGCTTATTCCACCCGCGAAGCGCCGGGCACCATCATTATCGATACGCCCAATACGTATCTCTATTACGTGCTCGGTGGCGGCAAAGCGATCCGCTATGGGATCGGCGTCGGGCGCGAAGGTTTCACTTGGTCCGGCGTAAAGGCGATCGAACGCAAGTCGGAATGGCCTGACTGGATTCCGCCGGCAGAGATGCTGCAGCGCCAGCCTTATCTGCCGCGCTTCATGGCGGGAGGTCCCGGAAATCCACTCGGTGCACGCGCCATGTACATCGGCGGCACCGTTTACCGAATCCACGGAACGAATGCGCCCACGACCATCGGTAAGCAAGTGTCGAGCGGATGCATCCGGATGCTCAATGAAGATGTCATCGATCTTTATGCGCGCGTGAATGTTGGGACAAAGGTCGTTGTCCTGCCGATGCATCCGAGCCGCGGTCCGACAGTGGCAAGTCAGGATGAATCAACTCAACGGGCGAGAAGCGCTGTTGCCAACGTAACGCGCCCGCACGGAGTCTATTGAACCAAAATCGATTACGCAGAGGTGCACCATGAACAGCTCACTTTGGTCAGCGGGCCGCAACACCCACCTCAAGATCGTAGCGGTCTCACTGTTGGCTTCGATCGTCGTGGTCATGGTCGGTGCCAATGCGCGGCATGACAGCGGGGCTAGTCAAGTCGTGGTGAAAGCCGGACAGACTACGATCTACACGGACAACGCGAGCGCCACGATTCGCTAAACGGAACTTGCATTTGAGACGCACGTGGGAACTCGCGGGAGCGAACCGCGGGATTTCCCGCGCGTTAATCCTTCATCAGAAAAAGTGGGGCGGCGCCATGGAGCATGCCAATGGCCACATACCCGCTTCCCGTTCATCTCAATCGGCGAACAAATGAACTGCACCCGCTTGTCTACCGAGCCATGATCGGCCTGACGATCTGGCTCGTGTTATCCATCTGGGTGCTTTTCAGTCGCGGAGCCTACGAAGGTGTCACGCTGTCGATAATCACGCTGTTTTTCGTCGTACTTGTCGGAATTCCTGTCGTTCTTTGGCTGACCTGGCGACGGAACACTGATCCAAACGAACAGCACGAGAATGTTGCACCTTACCACGAATGGAGTTCCGGTTCCTTCGAGACGTGGACTGGCGGCATCAGCGGTCGGGAAGCTTCTGTGCAAATCCTGCTGCCTATTGCTGCAGTCGCCTTCGGGATGACGATCTTTGGTCTGGTATTTCTGTTTGCAGTGCCGCACCTGAGCTCGTGAGGGTTACACACGAAAGATTTGCGCGTACCGCCGCTTGATTTCTTCGCCCTGAGTTTCGACTGCGGCGGGATCGTCTTTCCAGACCTTGATGGCCGACAATGGCGCACGGCCCGGCTTATCCTTCACAAGCGCGTGCACGGAGCGCAGTCCACCCAGATTGACGAACAACTCCTGGCCTTCGGGACTGAAAAGGTAGCTCTGAAACAGTCGTGCGGCATTGGGGTGCGGGGCGGCAATGAAGATGGCCGATGGCTGGACAACCGAGGGCGTACCCTCGGCCGCATAAACGACTTCGATCGGACTACCAGCCTCCTTCAGCAACAACACGTTCGACTCGTTTCCGTCGGCCATTACCGGGCGCTCTCCGAGCACGATCTTTTTCGGCGTGTCAGTCGCCGACTGGATCTGCAGGACTTGCTGCAGAGCGAGCTTTTCAAGATACGACCAGCCCAGTTCACGGACCATCTGATAGGTCGAAGTCATGATGGTCCCGCTGTAGCTGGGATGCGC
>DAISKM010000389.1:0-4105 GCA_036820945.1 Pseudolabrys sp. | reverse complement strand
CCACGTTTGCGTTCTGAGTTTGCGCGCATCGCGGCCGACGCAGGAACACTTCTCCGCTGATTGTGCCGCCGCGCGGTTGACTGTCGCTCAAGTCACGGCGGTTCTCACACAGAATGCTTCGACCTACCTCAACCCTGCTTGTTGGGATGACGCAGGCGCGATTCGTTCGACCACCCCCAATCGGGAAGGGCCTCTATGAGTATCGCTCAGAAGGTTGTCGTAATCACCGGCGCATCGCGGGGCATGGGCGCAGCCCTTGTCGAAGCATATCGCGATCGCGGTTACGGAGTGGTCGCGACGGCACGGTCGATCAGCCCAACCAACGATGAGCAAATCCTGGTGGTGCCCGGCGACATTACCGACCGGAAGACGGCCGAGCGTGCGATTTCCGAAGGCCTGGCCCGGTTCGGGCGCATCGATACGCTCATCAACAACGCTGGCGTATTCGTCGCCAAGCCGTTCACTCAGTACACCGAGGCTGATTACGCGGCTGTGCTGGGCGTCAACCTCGCGGGCTTCTTTCACATCACGCAACTCGCTATCGCCGAGATGGAGAAGCGGCATAGCGGTCATGTCGTGCAGATCACGACGAGCCTGATCGAACACGCAAACTCCAATGTGCCGTCCGTGCTCGCCTCGCTGACAAAGGGAGGTTTGAGCGCCGCGACCAAATCGCTGGCGATCGAGTATGCAAAGCTTGGCATCAGAGTGAATGCGATTGCGCCCGGCGTCATCAAGACGCCGATGCATCCCGTCGAAACACATGCGCAGCTCGCCAAGCTGCACCCGCTTGGCCGGATGGGTGAGATCTCGGAGATCGTGGGCGCGATCCTCTATCTGGAATCGGCGGGATTCGTGACGGGCGAGACTATTCACGTCGATGGTGGCCAGAGTGCGGGCCACTGAGAGCAGACAGTGACCGGCTACGTTTACGTTCGGCTGATCCGCCACACCCGACCAATCATGCTGATCGGGGCGCGCGGCTTCACCAATAAGGAGTGAGATGCCATGGCTTTCAAGATTGATGTCAAAGGAACCGTTCGACCTCACCAGCCGGGCGAAGCCGTTTTCAAATCAATTCTCCCGGAAGATATCGACTGGCAACCGTTTCCAGCGTTTCCGCCATCGGCCCGACTGGCCGTGCTTGTTGGAGAGCCTACGCAAGCCGGACCTTACATGGTCAGGGTCAAGGTGCCCGACGGAACAAAACTGATGCCGCACAAACATCCGGAAGATCGCATCTACACGGTCATGTCCGGCGTCTTTTACATTGGGCTCGGGGAGACTTTTGACGGCGACAAGGTGAAGGCCTATCCGCCTGGCAGTGTGATCGTTCTGCCCGGCGAGACCTGGCATTTTCATTGGGCTAAATCGGGCGAATACGTCACCCAGGTGACGGCGATTGGCCCGCTCGGTCTCGAATATCACGACCCGCGTGATGATCCGCGGCGCTGAAGTCGCCTCAAAGGTAGAAACACAAGTTCCTTATGATCTCCGTACTCACACTGGCGCTCGCGCCTACCTTCTTTGTGATGCTGCTCGGTTACACGGCCGGCCGCGCGGGGATTGTCAACAATATGCATGTTGCCGAGTTGAACACCGTTGTGATGGGCTACGCGTTGCCGGCTTCATTGCTGGTTGCCACGGCCTCTACACCACGGTCCGCACTCATCGCCCAGTGGCGCGCCCTGGTGTCGCTGGCCGCGGTCATGATGGGGACGTATGTATTTTGGTACGGCTACCAGCGAAACATACGGAAGCAAGATCCGAGCGAATCCGCGTTGCAAGCGTTAGCCGTCGGGCAGCCAAACTTTGCTGCCGCAGGCCTACCCGTTATCACTGCACTGTTCGGCGCCGATCAAGCGGCGACCGTTGCCGTTGCCATCGCGGCTGGCTCATTGTTGCCCTCGCCACTGACGCTCGCAATTCTCGAATTATCCCAAGCCAAAGCGGGAACGAGTTCTTCGCGAGGTCCCGCGGCGCGCATTGCGCTTGCCTCGGCTCATGCAGTGTCGAACCCGATTGTATTGGCACCTGTTATTGGGACTTTAATATCGCTCATCGGATGGCCCCTGCCAGTTGTTGTATTAGCGGCCCTACGCGAAATAGGACAAGCTGCGGGTGGCTTAGCGCTTTTTGTGACGGGCTTAGTGCTTTCGGAACGTCCTTTCCGGCTAAGCCGCAACACTATGTTTGGCGCGGGCATCGCCAACATCGCGCAACCCCTAATCGCGTTTGCGATTTGTCGCGAACTCGGCGCTTCGGTCCTCACAACGAAACTATCCGTCGTGATGGCAGCATTGCCTTCCGGCTTCTTTGGCATCCTGTTCGGCACCAGCTATCGCCGGATTTCGGACGAGGCCAATTCCATAATCATAGCTAGCACGATTTTTTCTGCTCTCACGTTAGCTGTGACGATCGGATGGACCTATTCCTACAATGGATGAGGCCCCTCCGATGAGAGCAGACAGTGACCAGCTGATATCCGTCCGCACGGCTCGCGGTGAGGGACCATGATCTACGAATTGCGGATTTACCGCTGCGTGCCGGGGCGCAAGCCGGCGCTGCTGTCGCGGTTCGAGAACGAGACGCTGCGGATCTGGGAGAAGCACGGCATCCGCCAGGCCGGGTTTTGGATCACGCTGATCGGCAGGAGCAGCCAAGAGATCATCTACATGCTCGCCTGGGACAGCATGGCCGAGCGCGAGAAGCGCTGGAACGCTTTTCTCGCCGATCCCGAATGGGCCGCGGTGGTCGCCAAGACGGAGAAGGATGGCCAGCTCGTCGAGAACATCAGCAGCCAGTTGCTGGCGCCAGCCTCGTTTTCTGCCGTGAAGTGAGACTCAACCGTAGAGATGACAGGAGATTCACCATGAGCAGCGTCAGGATGTGCGCCAGAATCGTCGATCGAATCCGAAATGGCGGTCGGTGGACGCGGATCAAGAGGAGCGCCGGGCTGGGCCTGTTGTCCGCGGCTGTTGCGGGCTTCATTACCCCTTTCGCCGCGGAGTTGACAAGAAGAAGTATGCCTCGACGGGAGGCTGGGGCTTCCAGGCCTGGACGGGAGGCGATCCAACAAAACCATTGGTCACAGATCCCACCAAACAATGCTTCGAATGCCACCTGGCGAGGAACGACCAGGATTACGTGCATTCAACCTACATCCCGTGAGCGTGAGCGACGTGGCAAACACCAAACAAATCCGTTTCGTACGACCGCCAAAAATCGAGAAGGGACTCTTATGGCTATCGCTCAGAAGGTTGTCGTATTCACTGGCAGCACCACGATTTTAGGCGGTGCTAAGCAAGTGATGCACGATTTCCGCGAATACTTGCAGGCTTATTGGGTCTACGTCTCCACGAGCGTGGGGTTGGGCAAAGCCTCAGCAGTTGCACTGATGTGGGTGGCCGGAATCTTTGTTCCCCTTGGGGCAAACACGTTTTTGCCATTGCCAGTTTGGTTGAGGTTGGCGTGGATGGCTGGTTGGGGATTGCTTAGTTATATCTGCGCCCCGTTCGGGATGTGGAAACACCATCGCGCTCAGATCGCGGGCGCTCTTCACGGCAGAGATACGGCCTTCGTTCAAATCGCTCCGCAAATCGACTTGAACCTTACAAGTAAGGATCGATGATGACCCGCCCACCTCTGCCGCCCTTTACAGCCGAAAGCGCCGCGCAGAAAGCGCGCCTCGCCGAGGATGCCTGGAACACGCGCGATCCTGCCAAAGTAGCGCTTGCCTATTCGGTGGATAGCGTCTGGCGCAACCGCGCCGAGTTCATTCGTGGCCGCGAGGCCATCGAGGCATTCCTGATACGCAAGTGGATTCGCGAGCTGGAGTATCGGTTGATCAAGGAGGTCTGGGCGTTTCGCGACAACCGGATAGCCGTACGCTTTGCATATGAATGGCACGACGATTCTGGCAACTGGTTTCGTAGCTATGGCAACGAGAATTGGGAGTTCGACGAACAGGGCCTGATGCGATGGCGGATCGCCAGCATCAACGATCTGCCGATCAAAGACAGCGAGCGCAAATATCACTGGCTCCTCGGTCGACGCCCCGATGACCATCCATCACTCAGCGGCCTGGGCCTTTAGAGGAATAAAC
>DAISKM010000388.1:0-4107 GCA_036820945.1 Pseudolabrys sp. | reverse complement strand
CACCTCCGCCACGGAATCCACCACCGCCACCGCCCACTCGCATGCCACCGCCCGCCCTGGCGAAGCTTGCGCGCCCGCGTGCGGAGTGACGTTGAGCAACTCTTCCGGACCCGATGTTGCCAAGTGCGTTGCCGCCTCGTCCACGAGACGGCCGCTGCGCAGTACGTTTTCCGCCTGACGGCCGCTTGGCGCTGGCCTTCCCGCCTGAAGGCCGCTGCCCCGCGCTTGGCCGTCCACCCGAGGGCCGTTGCCCCGCGCTGGGCCGTTGGCCAGCCTTTTGTCCTGCCCCGGGTCTTTGTCCCGCGCCCGGTCGATCGCCGCCGGGCCTAAGGACTTGCTGACCACCCTTGCCGCGGAAATCCATCCGGTTCTGCGCACCACCGCGCAGATTGTTGTTACCGAACTTCTGTCGCACGTTGTGATTGTTGTATCTGACGCCCTGCCGGTGCTCCGGCCGGTGTTGCCAATTGTTGCCGGCCAACGGGTTAACCCTTGGCCGGTTGATGTTGATGTTGTTGTTGTTCCAATTGAAACCTCCGCCCCAATAATTTCCGCCTGAACCCCAGCGTCCGAGCGCCCAGCCGGCGCCAAATGCGAGGCCGGCCCCGATAAGCCCTGCGCCGATATATCCGGGGTAACCCCAATAGTACGGCGGATACTCTGGATATGGCCAGGCACCATAGACAACGGCCGGGTCGTAATACGGCACATAGATCGTCTCGGGATCCGCGGGCTCGATCGCGATGACCTGCCTGCCCTGCTCTTGTCTCTTGGTTACCGTCTGCTGCTTCGTCGAAGTCAGTTTGTTGTTGGCCTCGGCCTTCGTACGCAGGCGCTGAATGGCGTCCATGACATCCGCTTGCTGCGCGAGGACGGCATCGCCGAGTTTCAACGTCCAATCGAGCTTCGTGCTCATCATTGAAAGGACATCCGGCGTGGCGACCAGTGATTTTACGCTTTCATCCCAGGCCTGTTTGTCCACCTCGGTCTTTTGTTGCTCGCCCTTCAGAGTCTTGTGCTCTCTCACCCAGCGATCGGCCTGCACCACCTCAAGCGGATAGGTCGATGCCATCAGCACCAGCGAAAGCAGGTTGTCAGGGTACAGCGCAATCGGAGCCACAAGCGCATCGAGCTGTTCTGGCTTGAGGAGCTGGTCGGTCGACGGGCTGGTCGCGGCCGGAGTGGTCGGAGCGGCTGGAGTTTGGGCGATTGCCGCAACCGGCATCCAAATGAAAAACGCCAAAATCAGTAACGCGACCCGATGTAAAGCCATGCTCGTCGCCAACATAAAGAGCACACGCCCTCAATATTTCATCTAAATTCGTTATCGGTTTGATCTGGATCAACGCGGTTTCCGACCAGGCGGAGCCGTTCCTTTATACCGGTGGCTTGCTATTCGCAGTTCCGAAGCGTCAGATTCTGTGCACTATTGACTCGCTCGGTATGTGACCTGTTTGAGGTCGCGCGTGACTTCATCCTTAGACCAGCCAGACCGAACCACTTCCGCCTCACTCGGTGAGGCCCTGGACATGTTGCTATGGTTCGGCGCCTTGATGCTGCGCGCGGGCAACACCGCGATTCGAACACGCGAATGGATTGAGGTGTTGGCGCGCAAGATGCGCTTTGACGCGGTGTCCCTCAGCCTTTCAATCGACAGCATTACTGCGAGTGTTCGTCGCTCCGAAGAGCGGGCCACGAGCATGCGCGAAATTGGACCGCCAGCCATCAGTGCGTCGCGTATCGCCGAACTGGAGCAGCTTGCAAGAGAGCTGGAGCCCGCATCCTCGCCGCAGGAGATCGGCGCCAGGCTTTCGCAGATCGAGTCCACGGGACTTCACTACAGCGGTGTGCAGATCGCCGCAGCCGTTGGTGTAGCAACCGGCGCCTTTGCATTCCTCAACGGCGCCGCGGCGATGGAAATGGCTGCAGCGGCAATCGGTGGGGGAATCGGCCAATGGTTGCGGCCATGGCTGTCCCGCCGTCACCTCAATCAGTATGGCACCGCCGCGCTGTCAGCAATCGCTGCGTCGGGGTTGTATGTTCTGGCTGCGGCCTTGGCACGGCGCGCCGGCTTCGATTTCCTGCACTATCCGTCCGGCTTCATTGCTTCGGTACTTTTTTTGATTCCCGGTTTCCCCCTCCTTGCCGCGCTTTTCGACCTTTTGCAGTACCAGACCGTCGCGGCGGTAAGCCGCATGGCTTATGGCGTCATGATGCTGCTGGCGGTGGCCCTCGGTCTCAGCATTGTGATCGCGGTTGCCGAGGTCGACATAACGCGACAGCCTTCGCTCGAACTTGCCTATCCGCTCAAGCTGCTGCTGCGGGCGATTGCAAGTTTCGTTGCGGCCTGCGCGTTCGCGATGTTGTTCAACACGCCAGTGCGAACGGTCCTTGCGGTGGGCCTTTTGGCTGTGGTTGCGAACGGCCTACGTCTGATCTTGATCGACTTGGATACGATGCTTGCGCCCGCGGCGTTTTTTGCCGCGTTCGTCATCGGATTGGTCGCCCTTGCGGTGGATCGACACTTCAACGTTCCACGCATGGCGATGACGGTGGCACCGATCGTCATCATGATTCCAGGCATTTATGCATTCGAGATGATCGTGTTGTTCAATCGTGGACAAATGCTCGAGGCACTTCAGGCGTCCGCCGCGTGCGGTTTTGTTGTTGGCGCCCTGGCAATGGGCCTGGCGACGGCCCGTTTTTTCAGTTGGAGATAATTTTCGCGGGTTGCTTGCGCAGGTAGACAAACCAATACACGGCCGCGACCATGATCGACCCCCCGATGATGTTTCCGATCGTCACGGGAAGCAGATTGCCCACGAAAAAATTTCCCCAGGTCAATTCAGGAAAATCGGCCGCCGTTTTTCCTACGCTCCTCCAGAAAGAGTCCGGCGCCCCGGCCTTGATGAACAGGCCCATTGGGATGAAGTAAATATTCGCGATGCAATGCTCGAAGCCGGCTGCCACGAAAGCCGCAATTGGTGGAATGATCGATACAACCCTGTCAATGTTGGTGCGCGCGCTGAAACACATCCACACCGCCAGGCACACCAGCGCGTTACACATGATCCCGAGGGTCAGTGCGGGGACAAAGGCCAGAGAGGTTTTCGCATTTGCCGTGCTGATCGCTGTGAGTCCGACTGAGCCCCCGCCAAATGTATATTGCGTCGTGTAGAACATCAGCGCCGCGGTCACGATCGCGCCTACAAAATTGCCGGCGAACGAAATAACCCAATTGAGCAGAAGCGCGCGGGTCGTGACCTTCCGGCTCGCCCAGGCCATGACAATGATATTGCTGCCGGTAAAAAGCTCCGCGCCTCCAATGATGACCAAGAGGAGCCCTGTCGAAAACACGAGCCCAGAAAGTAGTCGCACGACTCCGTAAGGCAGACCAGCAGTGCCTGCGCTCACGGTCGTTGCGAAAATGGCGCCGAAGGAAATGAATGCGCCGGCCAGAACACTGAGCACGAACAGGGTTGTCGGGTCGGTCGAGGCTCTTTTGATGCCACTTTCTTCCGCACGCACGGCCATGGTTGCCGGCATGATGGCGTCGAAAGTGACCAGTTGCGGTGGACTGGCCGAATTTTCGGGTGGTTGCTTTTTCATCGCGTCCCAAACCCCAGACAGACGACCGGTCCGCGACGAGGCGGGCCATCACCCCATTGCGATCGGTTCAGCCACTCGCCGCGGCGGCTACAAGGAGCCCGACAATCTGTACGGCGATGACTTTCACGATGGTCATCGACGGGAAGATCATCGCATACCCGATGTCGGGACGTTCGGTCGGCGCCATCCGTGTCGAATAAACGAGAATGGCTGGATTTCCGGTCGCACCGGATGCGACACCGACCAGGTCGTCGTAGGGAATCTTCAGGAGATAGTATCCGACAACAAGCACGATGATCACGGTGGTCAACAGCACGGCGATCCCGATGAAAAACATTGTGAAGCCAGACTCGGCGATCGTGCGCACAAATGGCTGACCGGCATTGACACCCACGGTGGCGAGGAACATCGCCAGCCCGAAGTTGCGAAGAACGATGTTGGCGGGCAGCGGCATCGTCCACAGCATGGGCCCGGTGCGCCGCAGCTTGCCGAGGATGA
>DAISKM010000387.1:0-4110 GCA_036820945.1 Pseudolabrys sp. | reverse complement strand
TCGCGCAGCTGCGCGGCTTCCTCGAATCGTTCCTCGGCGGCGGCAGTCGCCATGACCGAAGCTGAAAAAAGGGACAGCTTCCAATTTCAACCGCTCGGAGCACGCGCGGCCGTCGTAGCGGCTGGTCCGATTGCAAACTTCATCCTGGCGATTGCGATTTTTGCCGGCATATTCATGACCGTCGGCAAGCAGACCACGAGCGCCCGTGTCGATACAATCCAGCCTGGTAGCGCCGCTCAAGCAGCAGGCTTCAAGCCCGGCGACCTGGTTCTGACGATCAATGGCGAGAAGATCGAAAGCTTCTCCGACATGCAGCGCATCGTCAGCATCAGCGCGGGCGCGCCTCTCGTCATCGAGGTGGAGCGCGACAATGCGCAGGTCACGCTCAAGGCTGTGCCGCAACTTAAGGAACTCAAGGACAACTTCGGCAATGTTCATCGGCTGGGTGTGCTGGGCATCAGCCGTTCGATGGCACCTGGCGATATCAAGACCGAAAAGGCGGGGCCCTTGCGCGCGATCGTCATGGGCGCACAGGAGACCTGGTTCGTGGTGGACCGCACGCTCTCCTACATTGGCGGCGTGTTCACCGGGCGGGAGGCAGCCGATCAGCTCGGCGGACCGATTCGGATAGCGCAGGTATCAGGGCAGGTTGCTACCGCCGGATTCGCGCCGTTGGTTCACCTCACGGCCGTTCTGTCCGTATCGATCGGACTGTTGAATCTCTTTCCAATTCCGCTGCTCGATGGGGGTCACCTTTTGTTCTACGCCATTGAGTTGATACGGGGACGGCCTTTGTCGGAACGGGCGCAGGAACTCGGCTTCAGAATCGGATTGGCGATCGTCCTGATGTTGATGATTTTTGCGACCTTTAACGACATCCTCCACCTGGCTACTTCCTGACCGTTGCTGACGGGCAACTTTTTGAGGGAAAAGGGAAAGTTTCAGCCGGACTTCGTTTGCAGCGTGTAAAAAACGCTGTAAAAAGCTCGCCTATGCCAGCCCGGACCGTCTGTCGAATCCGCAGTGGGGGCGGCCGCATGGATCAAAAGGGCGCGTAGCGAATGGGACGTTGTTTGGGGATGGTTCGGGGACTGGCTGTCGGCTGCCTGATCCTCGGCGGTATCCTTGTCGGCGCTGGCTTCGTCACAGTGGCCTCGTCGGGCGCAGCGGTTGCGCAGACGGTCAACTCGATCGTCGTCGAGGGTAATCGCCGGGTGGAGGCCGACACCGTTCGCTCGTATTTCCGGCCTGGCCCAGGCGGTCGTATAGGCCCCGAACAGGAAGACGAAGCCCTCAAGGCCCTGCTTGCCACCGGCCTATTTTCCGACGTGCGTATCAGCCGTAGCGGCGGCCGGATCGTTGTCACGGTGGCGGAGAATCCCGTGATCAACCGGGTCGCCTTCGAGGGCAACAAGAAAGCCAAGGACGAGCAGCTTGCGGCGGAAGTTCAGTCGAAGCCACGCGGAACCCTGTCACGACCGACGGTCCAGGCTGACGTGCAGCGCATCATCGAGATCTATCACCGCACCGGCCGTTTCGATATCTCGGTCAACCCGAAGATCATCGAGTTGCCGAACAACCGCGTCGATCTCGTTTTTGAAATCAAGGAAGGCGAAAAGACCGGCGTCAGAGAACTCCGCTTCGTAGGTGCCCAGGCATTTTCGTACGGCCGCCTGAAGGAGGTGATCAAGACCTCCCAAAGCAACTGGCTCAGCTTTCTGCAGACTACGGACATTTATGATCCCGATCGCGTGGAGGCTGACCGCGATCTGTTGCGCCGCTTCTATCTGAAGCATGGCTACGCGGACGTGCGCATTGTCTCGGCCGTTGGCGAGTATGACCCGAACATCAAAGGTTTCGTCGTTACCTTCACGATCGACGAGGGCAGCCAGTATCGCGTCGGCACAGTTGAAGTTATTTCGAACGTGCGGGCGATCGATCCGGCGGTATTGCGCAGTCAACTCAAATTGAGCGCCGGCAGCGTCTACAACGCGGACCTGGTGGAGAAAAGCGTCGAGGCGATGACCATTCAGGCTGCGCGACAGGGCTACGCATTCGCGAACGTCCGGCCTCGGGGTGAGCGCAACTTCGAGACAAAAACCATAAGTCTTGCATTCGTCGTCGAGGAAGGCGCGCGTGCCTACATCGAACGCATCAACATCCGGGGCAATACCCGCACCCGCGACTATGTCATTCGGCGCGAATTCGATCTTGGCGAAGGGGATGCATACAACCGGGCGCTGATCGACCGTGCCGAACGGCGCCTGAAGAATCTCAACTACTTCAAGACCGTGAAGATCACCAACGAACCAGGGTCGGCCCCGGACCGCGTTGTCATCAACGTGGATGTCGAAGAGCAGGCCACCGGCGAATTCTCGGTTTCTGGCGGCTATTCGACCGCCGACGGCTTCATCGCCGAGGTCAGCGTTGCTGACCGCAACCTGATGGGCCGTGGCAACCTGGGAAAAGTATCGGTCACCTACGGCCAGCGTGTTCGCGGCTTTGATCTATCCTTCGTCGAGCCATTCCTGTTCGGCTACCGTATGGCCGGCGGCATAGACTTATTTGCGCGCCAAAATCTTGCGTCGAACTATGTTTCTTACGACAGCCAGACGATCGGAACGAATCTGCGCCTCGGCTTCGCCCTCACCGAAGAAATCGCATTCCAGCCGCGTTACACGTTCTATAATCAGAAAATCACACTGCCGTTCCAACTTAATGACTGTCAATTTTCTAGTAATACTCCGGGCAATGGAGGCCCCGGCGTAACAACACTAAATGAACCGATTCCGAACCCGTTTACGCCTGGTGATTTTTTTGTGAATCCGCCGTTCGGTTGCTTCGCCAACGGCGAAGCCTCGCTCGCCGTCCGCAAGGAGCTGGCGGCAGGTCCCGTCAACGTTTCGATGCTTGGTTATAGTCTTTCGTATAACACGCTCGATAACAACAGGAACCCGACCAGCGGCCTTTATGCCGAACTCAAGCAGGACTTTGCCGGCGTAGGCGGCGACGTGAATTTCCTCCGGACGAGCGGCGAAGTTCGCAATTACTACGAGGTTTTTTCGGACATTGTCAGCGTAATCAAATTGCAGGCCGGCAACATCACCCCGTGGGGTGGCAAAGATCTGCGCATGCTGGATCAGTTCCAGATGGGGCCGAACCTCGTCCGCGGCTTTTCCCCTGCGGGTATTGGTCCGCGCGACCTAACGTTTGGAACGACCAACGATGCGCTCGGTGGCAGCCTCTACTGGGGCGCAACGCTTGAAGCGCAGACGCCTTTGTACTTCCTGCCAAAGGATATCGGCATCAAGTTCGCAGCCTTCGCTGACGCGGGCAACCTGTGGAGCTACAAGGGACCGACCTTCTGGAATGTGACTGGCGAGACGCTCCAGGTTGGCCTCGATAGTGCTTCGATGATCCGCAGCTCGGTGGGTGTCGGCCTGTTATGGGATTCACCCCTCGGGCCGCTGCGCTTCGATCTTGCTTATCCGCTCAAAAAATACTGCGCGACAGGGTTGTTGGGCAACGAAGTTTGTGACCGCACGCAAATTTTCCGTTTCAGCGGCGGCACCAGGTTCTGATCTTGGCTGCCACTGGCGGTACCAGAGATCGAACTGCGGCAGATATGAGCGACACGACGTTCCTGAGGCACTCGGCTGGTCTCACGCTTGAGGAGATTGCCGCATTGACCGGCGCTGCGCCGGTCTCGGCGTCGCATGCCCGCCGCATCGTCAATATCGCCTCGCTCGACCGAGCGTCGCCCTCCGATCTGACGTTCTTCGACAGCCGGAATTTTTCCAAGGCGGCCGCCGCGACGCACGCGGGCGCCTGCCTTACGACGACCGCGCTCGCCAAGGAGTTGCCCGCTCAGGTGGCGGTTCTGACGGTCAAGGATCCGTATCGCGCTTTTGTGACTGCCGCCCGAGTGTTGTTTTCGCACGCGCTGCGACCGTCATCGCTGTCCAATGCCGGCGATTTCTCCCAGGCCCATATCGACAAAAGTGCTATGACCGAAGAGGGCGTGTCTATCGACGCGGGCGCAGTGGTTGGTCCGCGCGCCGAAATCGGCAGCGGCAGCGTGATAGGAGCAAACGCCGTTATTGGCGCCGG
>DAISKM010000386.1:0-4118 GCA_036820945.1 Pseudolabrys sp. | reverse complement strand
AGGAAATCCTGGGCAACCTCGGCTTGGGATTTGGAATGAAGATCGATGCGCAAGAGCTGTCGGCCGCCACAAAGAAATCGACGGCTGCGCGTCAGCGCCGCGAGCCCGGAAAAATCGCTTGCACCGTCGCCGGCTGTCATGAAATTCCGCCCGGCTGCCAACCTCAAATGGGGCACAACTGGGACGGAATCCCCACCGGCTTCGATATTGTGGTCTGCGGACCCTACCGTGGCCGCGGCGGCTAAATCCGGCATGAAGATTGAGCGACTTCACGCGTAAAGTCGGTTAGAAGCTTGCCTGATGAGCAGCCCCGAATTTCGCATCCGCATTATTCAGTCGGTCGCTGACGTTTCAGCCGCGGCATGGAATAGGTGCGCGTCCGAATCCACGCCGATCGGAGAACAAGGTGAAGTTAAATTAACATCTGAGGATAACTGGTCCCCGAAGTTATCAACGCAAGGACAAGCCAATAATCCGTTCGTCACACACGAGTTCTTGTCCTCGCTTGAGGAATCAAAATCGGTCGGCCGGCGAACCGGTTGGGAGCCGCGCCATCTGCTTGCCGAGGACCAGGAAGGCGCCCTCGTCGGCGCCGCGCCCTGCTACGTAAAGAGCCATTCGCGCGGCGAGTATGTGTTCGATCACGGTTGGGCCGATGCCTTCGAGCGCGCGGGCGGCGAATACTATCCCAAGCTTCAAATCGCAGTGCCGTTCACGCCAGTCACCGGGCCTCGCCTTCTCGCGGTATCCGGCCCACTTGAAGATACCATCCGCAGCGCACTCGCCGACGCCGCCTCCGAGATAGCGGCTGCCAATGAGTTGTCATCAACCCACCTCACATTTCTAACCGAACGAGAATGGCGGTTGCTTGGCAGGCGGGGCTTTCTGCAACGCACAGATCGGCAATTTCACTGGGACAATGGCGGCTATGCGAGCTTCGACGATTTTCTAAATCGGCTGGCCTCCCGCAAACGCAAGACCATTAGGCGCGAGCGTAAGGAGGCTTTGAGGACAGGCATTGAGGTGCATTGGCTGACCGGCAGCGATCTGACCGAAGCTGTTTGGGATGCCTTCTTTGCTTTCTATATGGAGACCGGATCGCGCAAATGGGGACGGCCCTATCTCACGCGCGAGTTTTTTTCCATCGTTGGCCATAAGATGCGCGATCGCATCCTCCTTGTGATGGCGCGCCGCGCAGGGCGTTGGATTGCTGGGGCTATCAATTTCATCGGTTGCCAGGCGCTCTACGGCCGAAATTGGGGAGCGATCGAGCACCATCCGTTCCTCCATTTCGAGCTCTGCTACTACCAGGCCATCGACTATGCGATCGCGAACAAGCTCGAGCGGGTCGAAGCCGGCGCCCAGGGCGAGCACAAGCTGGCGCGAGGCTACCTGCCGCACGCCACCTATTCCGCGCATTTTATTGCCAACCCCGGCTTGCGCCGTGCGGTCGCCGACTATCTCTCGCGCGAGCGCCTTTATGTTCAAGCCGCCGCCGAAGAGCTTGCAGCGGCGACGCCATTCCGCAAGGATTTGGTCGAACAGGAGTGACCGTCAGGTCCTCATCAGAGGGACCGGTTTTCAAGTACGATTGTGCGCCAGGAATTGGGGAGTCCGATGCCGAGCTACGATCCAAACAACATATTTGCCAAAATTTTGCGTGGCGAACTGCCCTGCTACAAGGTTTACGAGGACGACAAGGCGCTCGCTTTCCTCGACATCATGCCCCGTTCGCCGGGCCACACCCTGGTTTTGCCCAAAGCGCCCGCCCGCAACCTCCTCGATATCGGCGCCGAGGATCTCACGCACGTCATCGCGGTTGCCCAAAAAGTTGCCATGGCCGCGATGAAGGCCTTTTCGGCAGACGGAATCACCGTCCAGCAATTCAACGAGGGCGCCGGCGGTCAGGTTGTTTTCCACCTGCATGTTCATGTCATACCGCGCAAGACCGGCGTTGCGCTGAAGCCGCCAGCCAGCGAAAAAGAAAAGCCGGAAGTCCTGGCCGAGCAAGCCAAAAAACTTGCCGCCGCGATCCAATCGCAATGAATTAGCGCGCGAACACAAAGCCGCCCAGCAGCAAAACCGCTTCCCCGACCGCAACGCCGGCGAAGGCTGAGCGCCGTATGGCAAGGAAAGCCGCAAAGCCGCATGCAGCCGCCGCGATACGCACGAACAAGGGAATATTGGTAAGGGCGCCGTTGGGAAAAAGAATCAGTTTGGCGATGACACCCGCGAGTATCGCCGTGGCAACCGCGCGCGACCAGACCACGATCTCCGAGTCTTCATCGAGGCCACGCGCCATCAGCAATCCCAGCGCACGCCAGATTTCGTTCGGCAGAAAGCCAACCAGGACGAGGGCCACATAGGGCCACAATTCGAGCGCGGTCATGAGGTCGCCTCGCGCCAGCGATGAAACGCATAGGCAACCGTGCCGCCGGCAACGCCCGTCCACATAAGATCAAGGCCGATGTCAAAACTCGCAAAGAGCGGTCCGAGCGCAAGGCCTAACAGCAGCGCAACGCGATCGACCAGCATGCGGGCATTGCGCGCCGTCGAGATAAGGAACGACATGGGCGTGAGAAACAAGAGCGCGCCGGCGAGAAGCGGCGGCAGCCCCGCGGCGAGGTAGAAGCCGACAAAACCAGATGCCGTTGCCGTCCCCATGTAGACGCTCGACAGCCCATTGCAGAATGCAATGCGGCGTTCCGGCGGTATGGCTGGCAGCAGCCGCAGCGACTCGACCCACATGCTCACCGCAGTGAAGTGCACGGGCAGCAACAGCTGGTGCAGGCGCGTATCCTTTCGCCGCACTAGCGGTAGCAATGCGACCACCATCGGAAGCAACCGGATCCCGCTGAGGCTCACCGCGACCGCGGTTTCAATGAGGGCCGAACCGGTGCCGAGCGCGGAAATCAGAATGACCTGGGCGGGGGCGGCCCAAACCAGCACCGTGGACAGGGCCAGCCACCATGATGGGAACGAAAAGTCGTGAGCGAGCGCCCCGATGCCGACATACGTGCCCGCGATGACGGGGAAAAAGACCGATGCGAGCGCCGATTTAACGCCGCCAAAAAAAGCGGCTCCCGCGGATGGAAATGTCGCCGGTGGTGGCATGGGCGCCGCAAACCTGTCTCATAGCACCGCCACCTTCGCAACCATCAGGAACCGCATGCGCAGGCTGCAAAATACGAAGGCCGGGCCTCAGGGCCCGGCCTCTCTATCGATCGGCAGAAATCATCTGTTCCACAGCGCCGTTACGCCTGCAACACTGCGGCCCCATAAACCCCGTACCTCTGGGACTGTCACATTTACTACAACCTGTTGTAGGGCAAGACGTTATGCTTGCCACCTTACTGTGGCTTGGGGGTATGAATGACGACGGAGTCCGCAAAAGGATCGCGCGACCGGTTTGATCGCACAATTTCTCCTCCGATCAAGAAAGTTGGGCAGACGGATTCAGCTAGGAGACTGCGCGATCTTCGATCACGGATACTGCAAAAGAAACGCGATCGAAATAAACGAGATTAACAAGCTTGCCATTGTCACCTTTGTTACACCACGGTCCGTAGACTTGTGGAAAATTAGAATCGAGTTTTTTCACAAAGAGGGTCAAGTGGGTGAAGTCATGAAATTCGTTTGGATTGCATTTTTTGCCCTGACTTTGGGAGGTTGCTTCGGGCCTCAATACGCAACAGACGAGGGAATTTGTCGTGAGCAAGCTCGACAAAAAATTCGCACGTATGCTGAGTGCCGAAACATGCTCGCAGAGGGGCATCGCATGGCTGGCCTTTATGCTCTAAGAGACTTGCAATTCCAGCAGATGCAGTTGATGCAACTCAATCAAGGGAACCGTATGATACATATGCGGTAACACACCACAGCGCGGTGCACAGGTGTTGACCAGCCCATAGGCGGCGCGCAGGAGCCTGCCATGGGGCCTCGCTTTGCGCCAACGCGTAATCCGCCATCCATTTTCTGTCATCGCCAAACGAATCGCGGGTTACGCCTTCGGCTAACCCGCACTCAAAGCCTCGTCGAATTCACTCCCTCGCTTCCACATCACCCGCCTAATCCTGCTGCACGCATGCGGCGTCCGCGAGGAAATGCCAAGGCCGGGC
>DAISKM010000385.1:0-4135 GCA_036820945.1 Pseudolabrys sp. | reverse complement strand
CCGCGCCATCGGCCGAGCCGCCGCCGAGACCAGCCGCGACCGGAATGTTCTTTTCGAGCGAAAAACGCCCAGCCTTGACTGCCCCGATGTAAGTGCGCGCAGCGCCAAGCGCCTTCAGCACCAAATTGTCGGAAACGGCTCCGCTATCGGCCGCGAAAGGACCGGCGATATCAAGCGTATCCTTGCTGCCAGGCTCGAGTCTCAGCTTGTCGGCCACGTCCGCAAATGCCACGAGACTTTCCAGCTCGTGATAGCCGTCGGCGCGGCGGCCGCGCACCCGCAATGTCAGGTTGATTTTGGCAGGAGCCCTCTCGAGCAGCGTCGCGCCCACACGAAGACCTATCGCTCACGCGTGCGCGATTCAGCCGCCGTCGCCGCTTTTCCTCACGGCCTTGGCCTGCGATGAGGTCTCGTCGGGAAGGCCTGACTTGAGTTTCTCCTCGATCTTCGGGAGCTCCTCCGCGTCAGGCTTGAGATCACGCGCATGCGCCCACTGGAATTTCGCCTCGAGCACGCGACCGACCCTCCAGTACGCATCGCCCAGGTGGTCGTTGATCGTCGGATCTTCGGGCTTGAGTTCGATTGCGCGCTCGAGTTGCTTGGTGGCTTCCTCGTAATTGCCGAGGCGGTAATAGGCCCAGCCGAGAGAATCGACAATATAGCCGTCATCAGGCCGCTGCTGGACGGCCTTCTTGATCATCTCCATGCCCTCGTCCAGCTTGACCCCCTGGTCGATCCAGGAATAGCCGAGGTAATTGAGCACGTGCGGCTGATCGGGGAACAGCTCGAGCGCTTTCTTGAGGTCTGTTTCAGCCTTCGCCCACTGCTTCGAGCGCTCGGAACAAATGCCGCGGAAATAAAAGACGATCCAGTTCGCTTTTTCCGGCTTTGAGATGGTCGCAATGCCTTTGGAGTAGACGTTGGCGCATTCCGCAAACTTCTTGTGGCCGCGCAGCACGTTCCCCAACGCCATGATGGCTTCAAGATCATCCGGATTTTGCTTGATCAGGGCCTCAAGATGCTTCTGCGCGTCGTCCGCACGTTCGAGGCTATCGAGATTAGCTGCCAGCTGGATGGCGGCGTTGCGATGCAGCGGCGAGCCTGGCGGCACGCGCTCGTAAATCTTGATCGCCAGTTCCGGCTTCTTGAGGGATTCGTACAGATCGGCAAGCGAGAGCAGCGCAAGCGGGTGGCTGGGGCTCAGGAACAGGGACAGCTGCAGATAAACGAGGCCCAGATCTTCGCCACCACGGCGGCCGAGCGACGCACCGAGGCCATATAGCGCTTCAGCAGCGCCCGCCTGAGCGTTCGTGACAAGCGCCGGCAGTTTTTCGCCCGCCTTGAGCTTGTCCATCGATTCCATCACCAGCGGGTGGCGCGGCAGCGTCTTGTCGAAAGCCTCAAAGACGGCCAGCGCTTCCTTCGGCGAGCGATTGCGCGATAGCCAGCTGCCGTAAGCCTGCACAACTCGTAACGCCGTGGAGTCCAGTTTGTGGGCGCGTTCTAATCGTTTGCCCGCCTCCTTCTGGTTTCCGGCGAGGTCGTAGATCAAACCGGCATGCAGGTCCTTGAAGATCGCGTACCAGTCCGGCCCGGCCAGGTGATCAATTGCCGCGACCGCTCCCTTGCTGTCGTTGGTGGCGAAGGTGCTCCAGGCGGACAGCAGGGATGCCGTAAGGTCCGTGATCGGCCCACGGATGGATTGCGCCAGGTCGCGTTTTGCGGAGCCATATTGCTTGCGCTTGAGCGCGTTCACACCGAGCACCAGACGGGCAACGCGATCGTTCTTGTCGGCCTGCGCCACGCGCTCGGCAAACTTCACAGCCTCGTCGACGTCCCCATCGACCAAAAACGACAGGAAGGCGCGATCGAGCAATTCGGCATTGTTTGGATCGCGCTTGAGCGCCGCCCGGTAATAGGCCGCCGCCGACGCGGCATCCCGCTGCTGACCCGCATGTCGTGCAGCAAGGTAGCTGCCGGATGCGCTCGTATTCGTCGATTGCAGAGCGCTGGATGGCTGCGCGTCAATTTGAAATGGTGCTGCCGCCAGAAAGGCGGCAAGAGCGCTGCCAGCAGTGCAGCGCCGGAAGCTCAAAACAGTCACGGGCGATGCTCCAATGAGGTGGCGGTCGCGCGATTGCGAGCGAACCACCGAATGTGACGCCGAGAATGGCCTTTTTGCGCCGCAACCGCAAGAACGTCACGCAGTGCGAGCGGAACGAGATTGACGCGTCCGGTGTGGCGGGATCGTGACCTAAGTCCGCCCGGCTGGTCACATATTTGGATAATTCGGCCCTCCGCCGCCTTCGGGGGGAACCCAGATAATGTTCTGGTTTGGGTCCTTGATATCGCAGGTTTTGCAGTGAACGCAATTTTGGGCATTGATGACGAATTTTGGCGCGCCGGCTTCGTCGACCCACTCGTACACACCGGCAGGACAGTAACGCGCCGAGGGGCCTGCGAAGACATCACGTTCGGATTTTTTCTGCAATGCGAGGTCGGCGACGAGGAGGTGAACCGGCTGATCTTCCTCATGATTCGTATTCGACAGAAAAACGGAAGAAAGCCGGTCGAAGGTAATTTTGCCATCAGGCTTCGGATACGAAACCTGCGTGCATTCTGATGCAGGCCTTAGGGAGGCATAATCCGGCTTGCCATGCCCGAGCGTGCCGAATACCGAAAAACCCACCGTGCTTGTCCACATGTCGAGGCCGCCAAGCAGAATCCCCGCGAGAGTGCCGAATTTCGACCACAACGGCTTGGCGTTGCGGACCCTCCATAGATCTTTGCCGATGGCCGATTGGCGCCAGGCCGCATCGTAATCCACAAGCTCATCGTGGCTGCGGCCGGAAGCGAGTGCGGCAGCGGCCGCTTCGGCAGCCATTATTCCCGACAGCATCGCGTTGTGGCTGCCCTTGATGCGCGGCACATTCATAAATCCGGCGTCGCAGCCGATCAGCACCCCGCCAGGAAACGATAGCCTCGGCACCGACTGGTAACCGCCCTCGGTCAAGGCACGTGCGCCATATGCGACACGCTTTCCGCCGTCGAAAGTATCCCGAATCTTGGGATGGGTCTTGAAGCGCTGGAATTCTTCAAACGGCGACAGATACGGATTGGCATAGTTGAGGTGCAGCACAAACCCGACCGACACCAGGTTGTCATCAAGGTGATAGAGAAACGAGCCGCCACCGGTGGAGTTATCGAGCGGCCAGCCGAATGTGTGCTGGACCAGGCCTTTGCGGTGCTTTTCCGGCGCGACCTGCCAGAGTTCCTTGAGGCCTAGCCCAAATTTTTGTGGCTCACGAGCCTTCGCCAGATCAAACTTTGCAATCAGCTGTTTGCCGAGATTGCCGCGCGCCCCTTCCGCCAGCAGCGTGTATTTGGCCCGCAATTCCATGCCGCGGGTGAAGCTGTCTTTGGGCTCGCCATTCTTCCCGACGCCCATGTCGCCTGTCGCAACGCCCACAACCGAACCTTTCGCGTCAAAAAGAACTTCGGCGGCGGCAAAACCAGGGTAGATCTCGACTCCGAGCGCTTCGGCTTTCGTTGCCAGCCAGCGGCAGACACTGCCGAGTGAGACTATGAAGTTCCCGTGGTTGCTCATCAAAGGCGGCATGATGAAATTGGGCAGCCGCACGGCGCTGCCAGCCGTGAGATAATAAAAGCGATCGTCCGTGACAGGCGTCTTGATCGGCGTATCTTCCCAGCGCCAGTCAGGCAACAGACGATCGAGCCCGACCGGATCGATGACGGCTCCGGAGAGGATGTGGGCGCCAACTTCGGACCCCTTCTCCACAACCACCACCGAAATGTCCGGATTGATCTGCTTGAGGCGGATGGCGGCAGCGAGCCCCGACGGCCCGGCGCCAACAACAACCACATCGAATTCCATTGCCTCCCGGGCGGGCAGCTCAGGCATAGGCGTCTCCTCGGTCTCGCAAGTCTAGCGCGAGTTTGGTGCGTTTGCTTGCTCGAGGAGTGTGCAAAAATATGGCGAGATGCCCACATCGGCCATCTTTGGCGCGCTATCCGGGTGCGCGGCAGCCCGACAAATAGTATTTTGTTCGCCGCAATGACTCCCGAACGTGACCTTCTGACCTTCTATCAGCATCTCTCGGCCGTGGGGTTGTGC
>DAISKM010000384.1:0-4162 GCA_036820945.1 Pseudolabrys sp. | reverse complement strand
ACGCAAGCCTTCGGAGGAGATCCCGGTGGACGCCGCGTTACGGGCTGGTGCAGCGTATCCTTACGTGTCGCGGGGTGGCGTCAAATTGGCGGCGGCGCTGGATCATTTTCGGTTTGATCCCAGAAACCGGGTTTGTCTCGATGTGGGCGCCTCGACTGGTGGATTTACCCAGGTGCTTCTCGATCGCGGCGCGCGGCGCGTGTACGCGGTCGATGTCGGTCATGGGCAGATGCATAAGTCTTTGTGTGCGAGGCCGGAAATTACTTCCATCGAAGATACCGATATCCGTTCGCTCTCCCCTGCCCAACTCGACGAAGCACCGGAGCTTGTTAGCGTCGACGTGAGCTTCATTTCTCTCAAACTGGTGCTGCCGCCGGCGATAGCGCTCGCCAAAATTCCCGCAAAGCTTGTTGCGCTGATCAAGCCGCAATTCGAAGCCGGTGCCCGCGCCGCGAAGAAGGGCGTCGTACGCGACAAGGCCTTGCACGCCAGTGTATGCGATGACATCGCCGGTTTTGTTGCCGGGCTCGACTGGCAGGTGCTCGGGATCATTCCCTCGCCCATTCAAGGTCGCGACGGCAATGCCGAGTTCCTGCTGGGGGCCGTGCGTGACTAAGCACCTCAATATTGTTCGCCTTGGTCATCGCGGAGACGGTGTCGCCGACACCTCCGAAGGTCCGGTCTACGTGCCGTTTACGCTGCCGGGGGAGACCGTCACCGTTGAGGCGGTCGCTGGCCATCCGGACCGCCGGCATCTGGTCCATGTCGACAAACCGAGCCATGAACGCAGCGCGCCCGTTTGCAAACATTTCGGTGTCTGTGGCGGCTGCTCTGTGCAGCACTGGTCGCTCGCAGAATATCACCTGTGGAAGCGCTCGCTCGTCCTGGAGGCCCTGGCGCGGGCAGATGTGCTCGCTCCGGTCGACGACCTCATTGACGCTCATGGTGCCGGCCGCCGCCGCGCCGTGCTGCACGCCCGACGCGGCAATCGCGACGTTCTGGAGGTTGGCTTCACGGCTCCGCGGGCGCACCACGTGGTGGCAATCGACGCTTGTCCAATTTTGGCGCCTGGTCTCGGCGGCGCCATTCGGGCGGCATGGGCGATTGCCGAAACATTGAAGGCGGCCCGCAAGCCGCTGGATATCCATGCGACTGCAACGGATTCCGGCCTCGACGTCGACGTGCGCGGCTCTGGCGCGCTCGAGGCCGACCAGTTGGCTGCTCTTGCGCGTGTCGCGGAAGCCCACGATCTTGCCCGTCTCACCCGCCATGGCGAACTGGTGGCGCAGCGAACCCAACCGCTTTTGCAGATTGGGCGATCCCATGTCCCATTGCCGCCCGGTTCGTTCCTGCAGGCGACGGCCGAAGGCGAAGCGGCGCTGGCACGGCTGGTAGGCAGTCACATCGGGAAAGCAAAACGTGTTGTCGACCTTTTTGCCGGGATCGGGACTTTTGCGCTACGCCTCGCTGAGCAAGCGCGCATCAGCGCGGCCGATAGCGATGCAGATGCTATAAAGGCGTTAGACCGCGCGGCAGCAAGCACAGCCGGACTTAAACCAATCGATGCGCAGGTGCGCGATCTCTTCCGACGCCCATTCGTAGCGAGCGAATTGAAGACATTCGACGCCATTGTGTTCGACCCGCCGCGTCAGGGCGCCATGGCGCAGGCAGGCGAATTTGCCAAAAGCACAGTGCCGGTTGTCGTTGCAGTGTCGTGCGATGTGGCGACTTTTGCTCGTGACGCGAAAATTCTGATTGACGGCGGTTACAAGCTCGACCGCGTCACCCCGGTCGATCAGTTCCGCTATTCGCATCACGTGGAGATCGTCGCCAAGTTCCAGAAGTGACGCTCACTTCCTGGTGCTCTACTGATAGTCGATACCGCCGCCCCAGCGCTCCTGCCACAACCTTTCGCCGATTGTGCACGAAACGCGAGGGGCTTTCGACGCCGCGGGAACTATTCTGGCCTCCGGCTGTCGTCCTGCAATTTCAAGAATGAGTTTAGTGCGGGTTGCTTCGATGAACTTCTCCCGCTCTCGAATTGGTATGACGAAGGAGCCAGGCCCGCCGATGACGCAATCCTCGTAGTAGACGTCGAGATCCTCAAGATCCATCGTCCCAGCGGAGGGCCGCTTGAGCATGATCGGCAGGCCATTGATCGTGATCCCGGCAGCCAGCACTTCATCGCGGATCGGCACGACCAGCGGGCCGGCATTATTGGCGCCGTCGCCGGACACATCGATCACGCGGCGCAGACCTTTATAGCCGCTGTCGTCAAACAGCGGCTGGGCAAAGCGAAGCGCGCCCGAGATCGAGGTGCGCGAGGCGCGCCGGTACGGCGCGCGCGCGATCTCGGCGGCGACCGCATCGGCGGCCTCCGGCCCGTCGATCAATCGCCATGGCATCACGATCTTCTGGTCGAATGCGCCGGCCCATTCAAAATAAGTGATCGCTATCTTGCCATGGGCTCCCTGGCGCAACGCCTGCAGGAACTCTTTTGAGGTGAGCGCGAGAACGTAACCCTCTCGTTGCAGCGCCTGCTCATCCGGGTCCATGGAGTAGGACACATCCACGGCGATGACGAGTTCGACATCGACCGGGATTGCGCCTGAACGCATATCCGCGAAATGCCGCGTGGTCGGGGCCGCAGGCCCCGCGAGCCCGAGAGTCAGGGCGGTGATGGCCACCACGATGGTCAGATTGCGCGAGCCTGTCCGCATGGCCGAATGCTGGCATGACGCACAGGCGAAAAAAAGGCCTCGGACTCTGTTTCGGTTGTTTTTCGATTCGGCAAACCGCTTTTGAATCTTCGATCAGTTTTCAATTGGCTCGGTCGACACGATCTCGATGTCAAAGCCGCCAAGGCCCACATAAGTTCGCTTGCTGGAAGTCAGCAGCCTGATCGAAGAAATCCCCAGATCCTTGAGGATCTGCGCCCCGAGTCCGATTTCCCGCCACTGCCGCGAACGCGCGACATCGGCACAGGTGTCGCCTTCGTGCGGAATTTCTGCGACCGGCACCCCGGCTGTGCCATCGCGCAGGAACACGATCACCCCCCGGCCGGTTGCTTTGAAGCGTTTGAGCGCAGCATGGATGGGCTTTGCGCCGCCAAACACGTCACCGATAACGTCGGCCCGATGCAGCCGCGCCAGAACGCCCTTGCCGTCGGCGATATCGCCGTAGACAAAAGCCATGTGATGGACGCGGTCGAAGGGCGTTACATACGCATAGCCTTTGAGCGTGCCGATTTCCGAGGCCACATGAAACTCGCCGACCCGCTCCACCAGCTTGTCGCGGCTCTGTCGATAGGCAATCAGTTCGGCGATCGAGACCTGCGTCAACACGTGTTTTTTGGCAAAGGCGGCTACCTCAGGACCGCGCATCACCGAACCATTGTCGTTCATCAACTCGGCCAGCACGCCGACCGGCGACAACGATGCGAGGCGGCACAGGTCGACACAGGCTTCGGTGTGCCCGGACCGCATCAGCACGCCACCCTCGCGCGCGACGAGCGGGAACACGTGGCCGGGACGCACGAAATCGGAAGCGCCGCTGTTGTCGTTGGCAAGCGCGCGCACCGTGTTGCAACGCTCGTCGGCTGAAATGCCGGTGGTCAGTCCATGTCGCACGTCGACCGACACGGTGAAGGCAGTCCCGAGCGGCGCCTCGTTTTCCGCTACCATCGGTTCGAGATGCAGACGGCGCGCCTGCTCCGCGCCAAGCGGCGCGCAGACAATGCCCGATGTGTTGCGGATGATGAAAGCCATCTTTTCGGGCGTGCAGTGCGAAGCCGCCACGAAGAGGTCGCCTTCATTTTCGCGGTCGTCGTCATCAGTCACGACCACAATCTCGCCTTTGGCGAAGGCCTTGATCGCGGCTTCGACGCGCTGATGACTGTCGCGCACGGTTCTACCTCGAAGGCGGGGTCACGCGCCCGGCTTGAACGGCCATGCCGTCCCCTCGCCGACCTGGCCACGATGCATCAAATAGTGGTCCGCCAGCACGCACGCCACCATGGCCTCTCCGATCGGCACGGCGCGGATGCCGACGCAGGGATCGTGACGCCCCTTGGTCACAACGTCGGTGTCGCGGCCATAGCGATCCACGGTCTTGCGCGGGGTCAAAATCGAAGAGGTCGGCTTGACCGCAAAGCGGGCGACGA